>JBQCHB010000474.1:0-6032 GCA_051955075.1 Flavisolibacter sp. | reverse complement strand
AATGATCACACGCAGGGGCAAGGCAGTAACGCTTGTTGAAATTGACAACCCGCCGTTAACGCACCCAACCGGCCTTGGAACCTTTACTCCTTCGTTTGATATCAATCGTTTCAGAAATTTGGAAGAGGTGCCTGTAGAAGAGGTAAGAAAGGCAGACGAAGCCCTGGCCTGATCAAACAGCGGCGCCTGTGGCTGGCACAAGGGCGTGCCGGAAGAAAAGAGGAGGGAAACTCTTATTTAAATGATTGCGCCCCGCTTGCGTGTTCTTTTCTCCGTCGTTCCTGGCCAACTGTTTTCTTTAATTAAAATCATTTTGACAGGCAATATCATCTTTTAACCATTGATGAACCATATGCCCTGTTGTCTTACATATCATTTTTTTCTCGGTCGGGTCTCCGTAGGGCGGCGTAACATGTGTTCATTAAAATTCTCCAGACAACTTTGTCCTTGTATTCAATATTCTCAAAACAATGCTTGCGGAAGTAGCGTAAATGCTGCCAAAAGTTTCAGAGATGTAATTGTAAACCGCAATTTTGTCTGCGTCTGCCTTTTTAGTAATGATAATGCTAAGAGAAGGAGCACTCATCTTTTCTTGAGGAATTCTTCAAACGATAAAACGGCGCCGCTTTCATAATCGGCTAAACCTTCTTCCACCATTTTCCATTCTTCACCTGATAATTCTATTTCCTGCTGATGTTGCACGTCCCACTCTAATTGTTTCTTCCAATGCTTCAACAGTGCTTCGTTATCGGTAGAGTCAATAATGGTTTTAATAGAGCTTTTATAATCGTTCAGATCCATGCTAATAAAGCTAATAAAAAAGTCCTGGATAGCCGGAACCTTCAATTACAAAATGCAACTTGAGTTTGTGATACATAGAATTACAAAGCGAACAAGAGTGCTCCGATTGCTACCGGAGCTACAACTCTTGATTGAGAAGAAGGTTACCTACCGAAAGCCTTTCAGCATTTTATAAAAGCCATCAGCATAGGTGTCGCTGATAGGGATGACCTGGCCCGCAATCCGTATCCTGTTTTTCTCTATATGCTCAATTTTGT
Source organism: Flavisolibacter sp. (assembly GCA_051955075.1). Lineage (GTDB taxonomy): Bacteria > Bacteroidota > Bacteroidia > Chitinophagales > Chitinophagaceae > Flavisolibacter. Next base: position 4,974 of record JBQCHB010000474.1, on the reverse strand, counting down.
CAATTGCTACGAGGAAAGATCGGTGCACACGGGCAAAGTCCTTTGCGGGAAGCAAAGCTTCCAGTTTCGCAAAATTCATAAGCGTCATGATCTTCTCTTCTCCCGTATGAATCCGCAGGTAGTCTTTCATGCCTTCCACGAAAAGAATATCTGCAATAGCTAGTTTTTGAATGCGGTGGCCCACTTTCAGAAAAATAAATTCCTGTTCGGTTTTTGGTTCCGGTATCGGCTCTTTCTTTTCCGGTTCCGGCCGGGGGCTTTGTTCCTGGTACAGGCGCAGAACACTTTTATAAAAGCGTTCGAAAGAAAAGGGCTTTAAAAGATAATCCTTTACCTCCAGTTCAAAGGCTTGCAATGCATACTGATCGTAAGCCGTGGTCAGAATGATGGCCGGCTTTGGATGCAGCATCGGAATGAAACTAAGACCGTCGAGGTCCGGCATGTTAATGTCCAAAAAGAGCAGATCAGGTACAGCTTCCTTTAAAGCACCAACGGCTTCCAGGGGGCTCATAAAACAGCCTTTTAACTCCAGGAAAGAAACCTTGGCAATGTACGCTTCCAAAATCTCCTGTGCCAGTGGCTCATCGTCAATGATATAGCAGGTGAGCTTTTCTTTCATGCGAGGTTACTTGAAGGCTGTGAATTTTGAGAACGACGGTAAAGGTTTCGTCCCTGTTGTCAATTTCCAGTTGATGTTGGCCGGGGTACAGCAAAAGAAGCCTTTTACGAACATTCGGCAAGCCAATACCGCCGGGTCCATCAAGGGAATGAGCGGGATGCTTGTTAACCGGGTTCTGCACAATAAAGGTAAGCGCATCATTCTTCACTGCGACGCTGACTTTAATAGCGCCTGGAGCCAGCCGGGCGGGACTGTGTTTATAAGCATTTTCAAGCAGGTGGATGAACAACAGCGGTGCAATGCAGCAGGCTGCTGTATCGCCTTCTATTTTTAGATCTACCACCGGGCCCTCTCTATACCGCAGCTGCTGGAGATGCATATATTCCTGTAAATATTCCATTTCCTTTGCCAGCGGCACCGTGGAAGCATTTGACTCATAGATCATATACCGCATCAGCGAAGCGAGCTGCATCACTGCGTCGGGTGCGGCCAGCGCCTGTTTGTACACCAGCGTATGAATGTTATTCAGTGTATTAAAAAGAAAGTGCGGGTTGATCTGCGATTTAAGGTAATAGAGCTCGGCCTCCACCGCCTGTTTTTCCAGTTGCTCTTTTTTCACCGTATTGATCACCAGGTTCTCTGTAACCCTTGCCAGCCAGCTAAGGAAGACAAAGGGGATCACGATCGTGATGAGGTCAATAATATATTGGTCCAAATAACTGTTGGGGTAACCGGACTTGCCTTGAGAAAGCAAAGAGATAAAGGGAGCGGTGAATAGGATTGCCGCAAGGCACAGGTAATAAGTTGCGCCTTTTTGCTTGCCCGGAAACCGGGTGAGTAGAACGAAATGACCGTAAAAAACATACAGGCAGGTAAAGATGAAACCAACGGTTAATACCAGCCAGCCGGGATTTTTCTGGCTTAGCTGCAGGAATGCCAGGAAGCTAAACAAGACCCAGAGAACGATGTGGATCCTTAAGAATAGCTTTTTAATTCGTTTCATAGAACAAAGGTATTTTTTCCTGTGCGTCCCTGGCTTTCTACTCTGCCAGCTAGGTGTCCCACTCTATGAAAGGTAAAAAACGGTCTGCCGGCGACTTACCCGGTGCAAAACAACCATTCGCAGATTAGTTCACCGCGTTAGCATATCGCATTTCTCTCTCCAACCCGGCGCCGGTTACTTTGTACGACAACAGAAAAAAGCACCAATAAAAAATTTCTTTATGGACCATCAACCTGTTATTCGTACCTCCGGGCTTTGTTATCATTATCCAGGTGATGTGCAGGCTCTTTACGACATCAACCTCTGCGTGGAGCGGGGCAGCATTTACGGCTTCCTGGGACCGAACGGCTCCGGCAAGACCACTACACTTTCCCTGCTGCTGGGGCTTTTGAATAACCAGGAAGGCGACATCCGGATCTTTGGACAAAACCTGCATACCAACCGGGAGGCCATACTGCTTAAGACCGGCTCACTCATCGAAACGCCTTCGCTCTATGGCCACCTGACGGCCAGGGAAAACCTCGAAGTGTATCGCACTATCTATGGCGCCTCAAAGGCAAGGGTAGAGGAGGTATTGGAAATGGCAGACCTGGCTAACACGGGGAAGAAGCTGGTGAAAAAATTTTCGCTGGGCATGAAGCAAAGGCTGGCGATAGCACTGGCACTATTGCCAAACCCCGAGCTGCTGATACTGGACGAGCCCTCGAATGGACTGGACCCGGCCGGCATCATTGAGCTGCGTACCCTTATTAAAAAGCTGAACAGGGAGCATGGCATGACCATCTTGATATCGAGCCACCTGCTTGGCGAGATCGAGAAAATGGTAAGCCATGTAGGCATCATCTACAAGGGCAAGATGCTCTTCCAGGGACCGTTAAAGGAATTACTCCATTTTCAGCAGAAAGGCGCAAAGCTCCTGATCGACACTTCGGATAATAAACGGGCTTTGTTCCTTTTGAAAGCTTATGCTCCCGCATGGGAAGAAAGCGTCATCTCCCTTCCCCTGGACAACCAGCAACAGGTGGCAGACATACAGCAAACACTTACCCGCAACAACCTTGCTATCTACCTGCTCCAGCCCCGGTCAAACGACCTGGAGCAATTATTCATTGACCTTACAACCGCCCAATTATGAAATTGCTTACAGCGCTGCGCTCCGAAATATTGAAGACCAAAAGAGCCGCTTCTTTTTATTTTACCTTAGTGATAGCAGCGTTTATTCCTGCTATTCTACTGCTCAACCTACTCACCGGCGGCGCCGATCTCAAAGCCGTTGCCCAGGACCCGCTGAACCGTATCTTCGAGCTTTGTGCGGAAAGGACCGGCATTGCCTTTCTTCCCTTATTCGTGATATTGGTATGCACCCTCTTGCCGCAGATCGAGTACCGTAATAATACATGGAAACAGGTATTCGCTTCACCCCAAACCAAAGGATCTGTGTTCCTTGCCAAGTTCCTGAACATCAACAGGCTCATTTTGTTTTTCTTGATAGCCAACCTTGCGTTTATGTTGGTCATGGTTGTAGTGGCGCATTTTTCCAACCCGGCGCTGCACCTGCTGCACCAGCCTTTTGATGCTTATGCATTATTGCTGCGCACCGTCAATACCTACATGATGATGCTGGCCTTGTGCAGCTTACAGTTTTGGCTGGGGCTGCGGTACCGCAATTTCATCATTCCCATAGCGGTTGGCCTTGTACTATGGATCACCGGGATGGTTTTGATCTTTGAAGAGTCTAACGCTGTCCATTTCTTTCCTTACAGTTTCCAGGTCTTCCCGTTAGTTTCCAAGCTGCAGCCTAAGATGGCCCAGGTGGCCTGGACCTCCGCAGGCTATGCTGCGCTGTTCCTGCTATTGGGATTTCTTGATTTCAGAAAAAGAAGGCTAACGCCTCACTAATTCATTATACGCATTTATAACACCCCATTCAATTATAAAAATGAAAAAGATAACAGTCTTCGTTCTCGGCTTATTTGTTTCGATCACTTCTTTTGCCCAGCCCGATAACAGGATAACCATCGGGACCATCGACAGCCTCCAGTCGAACATCCTCAATGAAAAAAGAAAGATTTGGGTGTATGTGCCCAACAGCGGCGCCAATCCTAACGCTCCGGTGGCCAAACAAAAATACCCCGTTGCGTACCTGTTAGACGGTAACGTACATTTTAGCGGCATGGTGGGTATGATACAGCAGCTTAGCCAGGCTAATGGTAATACCGCCTGCCCGGAAATGATCGTTGTGGGCATCCCTAACACCATCCGTGAAAGAGACCTGACACCTACCAAAACAGGTGACGATCCTATGCTGGCGCAAATAGGCACATTGAGGGCAAGCGGTGGTGGAGAGGCTTTTTTGAATTTCATAGAAAAAGAGCTGATACCCTATATTGATTCCAAATACCCGACGCAACCCTACAAAACCATTGTTGGACATTCGTTCGGCGGACTAACGGTAATGAATGCACTGATCAACCGCACCAGATTGTTTAACGCCTACATCGCCATCGATCCCAGCATGTGGTGGGATGATTTGAATTATTTGAAAACGGTTAAAACCGCTTTGGCAGCAAAAGATTTTACCGGTACCACGCTGTATATGAGCATTGCCCATACCGTGGATAGCGATATGGATATTAAAACGGCAAGAAAAGATACGTCTATAGATACCCGTGGTATTCGTGCCAGCTTTGAGCTGCATGAATTTATAAAGAATAAAAAGCCAAAGGGCTTGCGGTATGCAGGCAAATACTATCCTAATGACACGCATGGATCTGTAGTGCTGATAACAGAGTACGATGCCCTGCGTTTTATTTTTGAAAGCTACCAGTTGAAACTGGATAATAAAGACATATTAGACCCTGACGCCGCATTTGCAAAAAAGGTGGAACGCCGCTACCAGGCTATGTCAAAACTATATGGCTATGAAGTAAAGCCGGCGGAGGCGGAGATCAACACATGGGGCTACAGGTTTTTACAAAGAAAGCAGTTTAAAAAGGCAGGAGACTTTTTTAAGATGAATGTTGCGCTGTATCCTCAAAGCTTTAATGTATATGACTCTTACGGTGAGTTTTTTGCAGCCCTTGGCGATAAGGCAAAGGCAATAGAACAGTTTGAAAAAGCCCTGTCCATAAAAGAAGATGCAGCAACGAGAAACAAATTAGACCAACTAAAGCAATAAGGGCAGTAAGCCAATAGTAACTGAACGTTTACCTGTAATAGTTAGTAGTTGATCCGACAAACAAGGGATATTGTTTATAGTAATTCTAGGGAAACGGATTGGTTGTTGTGATCTAAAGGTACAATATTGAGCATCTTTTCTAATGCCCGGCTTTTGTTTTCCGTGAACGTTTCC
>JBQCHB010000473.1:0-2732 GCA_051955075.1 Flavisolibacter sp. | reverse complement strand
ATTCTTCGTCGGGCGGCAAATCGCTCATTTTGCTCACCTTTCCCAAAAATCTTTGGATGGGTTTTAAATCCTTGTTTGCCTTTAGCCGCGGATCGGTCATCAGGCTGTCTTTTAAGAACGAGAAAGAGCAATGGTTTTTATAGGATGCCATTACGCAAAGGTTGCCGTTTTTATATTCAAAATGCGGCAGGGCCCATTTTATAGTTTCTGTTATGTCCGGGCCGCTTTCGTGAATAAGTTTGCGCCAATGTGTCAAAATCGGCTTTGCAAAATCTTCCGCATTGGCAATGTAGTTGTCAATTACTGGGTTGTGGCTCATAATTGTTTATCGTTACGATTGAGGAAAATTACTCATGTCCACGTAGGCCATCTCCCATTTATGTCCATCCAGGTCGGCAAAACTGTGCTGGTACATAAAACCGTGGTCTTTTGGCGTGGCATAAATAGTACCGCCCAGTGATTCGGCCTTGTTGATAAACAGTTTTACTTCATCTGCCGATGCGGCATCGAGCGCAATAAGCACTTCTGTTGAGCGATGTGCATCGCACACTTCTGTATCGATGAAAGATTTGAAATAGTTTTCGGTAAGCAGCATTACAAAAATGCTGTCGCTTACTATCATACAGCCAGCCTTTTCGTCTGTAAACTGCGGATTGAATGAAAAGCCAAGATTTTGAAAGAACTGCTTAGATTTCGCCAGGTTTTTCACCGGGAGATTAATAAATACTTTAGTTGCCATTTAATGCTTTTGATTGATAGGTTACAATTAAATTCAATGAACAAAGAAAGGTAGTTTGGAGCGGGAGATCTGGTCAAAAACTTGGATAAGCAGGTGAATTTGATTACCTGCGCGCTCTCCTGAACTCAGAAGGCGACAAGCCGATTTGTTTTTTAAAGAATTTGCCAAAATTAGCAGGATCCGAAAAATTAAGCTGGTAAGCTATCTGTGCAATTTCCAGGTCGGTGTACTGAATAAGCGCCCTGGCTTCATTAGCCAGGCGACCGGTAATAAAAGTAAGCGCGTTTTTCCCGGAGACCTGTTTAACACACTGGGAAAGATAATTGGCAGAAACAGAAAGCATATCGGCGTATTCCTGTACTGTACGTTTATCTATATAATGATTATCTATCAGCTGGATAAATCTGCGGAGTAAGGTTTGTTGCGGGTTAACCGGGCTTATATTCCTTTGCAGGTCAAAATCATGCAGGTGATACAACAGTCCGAGCAATTTTAATCTTGCCTCTATATGCTGCGCCCTTGTTGATCGTTCATAAGCTGTAAACACTGCTTCAAAATGCGGGGTTAACTGCTCGAATGTGGAGCGGTCAAATTTAAACAGGTTGGTATGCAAACGGTCAAACAGGGGGAACTGCTGATGGAAATCGGGTTTAAAAAATGAAAAGCACCCCGGCTTAAAATAAACAACATATCCTTTGAGTGCGTTGTTATGCGAAAAGCTGTACACCAGGTTCGGCGAATGAAATACGAGGTACGAGTCGGGGTTGTTAATGGTATGATCGCCATAGCTAACTTCTATATTCCCGGAGTTGATGAGCAACGCAAAAAAATAAAAAGACCTTTTAAAGGGCGGCCGGTAGACCTGCACATCCTCATCCAGCTGTTCTAACCGCAAACAATACAAGTCCGGGTCGTCCGTGCGGGCCGGCCAGGGTATAGATGCCAGGAAATCGTTGATTTCGGTATAATAAGGAATGCCAGCTTTTTTTTTCTCCATAAGTTGATGCGGAAGAGCCGGTTCTAAAGTAGCAAATTTAATGTTTTGGTGTCCCGGCCACAGAAGCGCTTTTTGACTTTCCTTCGCTGAGTGAGAGAATCGCCATCCGGCTTACCGGCATAGTTTGGAATGTGATCAGAAGGCAGGACTTAAGGCTTTCGATTCAATGCCATAGGTCATTATCATCGGCTCGCGAGCGTCCTGGCTTTTGTGCTTATTTAAAAGCAGGCCTTAATAGCCACGATGTAGTGGTGCCCAATACAGCCCCGCCAAAAACATCGCTTGGGTAGTGTACGCCTAAATACATGCGGGAGTAGCCAACTGCGCCTGCCCACAAATACGAAGGCGCTATTACATACCATTTTGGATAAGCCCTTGACAATGCAGTTGCCACCGAGAAGCTTGTTGAAGTATGCCCGGAAGGGAAGGAAGTGCTGCCGGCGTTGTAAACTGCTACGATTTTTAAGTTTTGTACAAACGGCCTCCGGCGCTTAAATATTGCCTTGATCAGTAACGTAGCACCCAGGGTAATGGCAGCGCTGCTGCCTACATATAAAGCGTTCTGGCGCATTTGGCTATCATTCCGTATAATACCGCCAACCATTAAACCTACCGGTATGCCGTAGGAAACATACGGCAGCGAATTGGATAAAAACAGCATTTCTTTGGTTTCGGTATCATTGCGCTTTAAGGCCAGGTTAATTAAAAACTTGTCATCAAACCGCTGGATAAAGTTGTTCACCTGCGCCGCCTGCACTTTTACTTGTGTGGTAGTTTTGGTTTGTGCAGGCGTTTTGGGTTGTTCTTCGGTCTTTACATCCTGGCCAAAAACATTTCCTGCAAAGAATACAGTTATCAGGATTTGCAAAAGAAAAAACGCGTTAACAGGTATGGCGCGCTTATTTAATTTCATGACAGTATGGGCAGGGTACATCAAGATGCGTATTTAAAGTACTTATATTAACATCAGCTTAACACCAAAACGTTTAAATTGTT
>JBQCHB010000472.1:0-3331 GCA_051955075.1 Flavisolibacter sp. | reverse complement strand
TTGTTGTTTATTCATGGTGCCGGTCAGTTCGGGAATGGCTCCTTCGATCTGCCTTTACTATTAAACGACGGACCAGCGCAGTTGGTTGACGAAAAAATCTTCCCCGGAACTTTTCATGTGGGCAATAAGAATTATTCGTTTATTGTACTTGCGCCTCAAACAAAAACCTTTCCCAGCGTTACTGATGTAATGGATTGTATAAAGTTTACCCAAACCAGGTATAGAATTGACAGCAGCCGCATCTATCTTTCAGGCCTAAGTATCGGAAGTATTGCAATCGCTAGAACAGCAGCAGAAATACCCTCAAAGATTGCTGCAATAGTTACGATGGCAGGGGTTCCGCCTGATTATGCTTCTACTGATCAGTGCCAAAAAATTGCAACCAGCAATTTACCCGTTTGGTCTTTTCATTCAGAAGACGACCGTACAATAGATGTTTCAGACACCCAAGGCTTCATTGCAAAGCTGATCTCTTTCAACCCTGCCATTGCACCCAAGCTGACTATTTGGAAGGATGGTGGACACGATGCCTGGACAAGAGCATTGAATCCCTCCTACAAAGAAGATAGTATGAACATTTATGAATGGATGCTTCAATACCACCGGTAAAAGCGATGTTAGTTTCCCATAGCTTATTAATGAGTTTAAAAACTGTGTATTCTTTTTTACATGTCAAACAAGCTGCTGCCCTTTATGCAAGCTTTGTTCATTTGCATTTCCTTTTTAATACCTAATCTTTAAACAAACCTGGCGGTATATTTTTTTTAACACTTTTTAAATCCTTCATTCTATTTAAGCCGTATATAAATCTCCGGAGTAACAGTTTCTCGAACGTACGTACTGCAATACATCAATCAACCCTTTGCAAGCAATGCCGTATGCCGCAAAAGGCATTATGAATCCTTCTGTCCTGCTGAAGAAGCAATTGTTCAATTAAAAATTTTAAACAATGCAAAAAATCTTTACCAAAAAAGGCAAGCTTTGGTATTTGCTGCTACCGTTGAGCTTTATTCTCTCCCTCTTCCTAATGTCCTCAAGCCACAGAGAAGCGCCCCTGATTGCAGATGACCCGTTGGCGGACAACACTGATCTTTATGTTTTTCGCAGCCCCGACAAACCTGATAAAATCAATATCATTGCGGATTACATTCCGCTTGAATTACCGCAGGGCGGCCCTAATTATTACAACTTTGGCACTAACGTCCGTTATGAGATTCACATTGATAATAATATCAGTACACAAGGTGATGACATTATTTACAGGTTTACTTTCAAAAACAAAAATGAAGATCCTACCACTTTTTTTAATATCCGTTTAGGAAAGCAAAATTTAAAAACCACTTATACTTTGGAAAGAAGTATGGATGGCGGCGTAAATTTTCAAACCATTGTAAGCAATGGTGTAGTGCCTCCTAACAATATCGGTCCAAGAAGCATAGAGTCGCCGGTTGGTTTAAAAAGCGACTACAACACGCTCATGCATAATGCCATTACTACGGCAACTACAGGCGAAACAGTATTTGCAGGCCCTGTTGATGATCCTTTTTTTGTGGATGTAGGCGGTGCATTTGACCTTGGAGATCTTCCCCGTCAAAACAGCGTCTCAAGAGATGGCCTGGCACGTTATAATGTGCACACGATAGCTTTGCAGATAGACATTGCCACATTGCAGAAAGATCACAAGCCCGTGAGCCAGGCAGCTAATATTTTGGATGGCGACTATGTTATCGGCGTATGGGCTTCAGCCAGCAGGCAGGCCACTAAAACCTTGCGCACACCCAATGGCGGTTCTCCATTTAATCCAACAAACGGTGGCACATATACCGAAGAAGGCGGCTGGGTGCAGGTATCAAGGGTTGCCATGCCTTTAAACAATGAGGTGCTCAACAACATTGCTGTAAAAGATCTGTGGAACCATTTAACGCCTTACCAAGACCTGCCCAACAATGCAACCTTTGGCAATAACTACTACAATCCGGAGCTGGCCTTATACATGGATGACAGCAAGTTTGGTGCAGCCGTTCCGGCTTTTAAAGCTTTGAGAATACAAAGCAATTCTTTAGGCATGTTTGATTTTCGCAACGGCATGATGGGCCTTTATCCATTGAAGGGTACTGCTGCCGTAGCAGGAACAGCGCTGGACGATGCCATTGCAGGTAATTTATTATTACCAGGACCGGGTAAGCCACGTTCTGTTGACATTTGGCCCATATTCCATACAGGTGTTCCTAATTTACGTCCCTTCCAGTTAGCCACCGGTAAAAATGGTGATCCTTTAGCAGCAGGCAAGCCTTTCATCAACAATTACCTGCCCAACGGCGGTGATATGATAAGGTTAAACATGGCAGTACCTCCCACGCCAAGAAACAGTCCTGACTTTAGCTCAGAAGGACTGGTGCAGGCAGCTGTTTTAGGTTTAACCGATTCAAGATTTAATACCAATACCAATTTGCAATTCATTCCTAACATGGATGGTTTTCCTAATGGCAGAAGGCTCGAAGACGACGTTACAAGAATTGAACTGCAAACAGTCGGAGGTGTAGTGCTGGCTGCCATTGGCCTTTGGTACGACGATTACAATCCTAACAATACAGGGCAATCGCCTGTTACCAACCAGCTGTTGAACACCTTGCAGTATTCGACCGGTGTGGAGCACAATGATACCACGTTTAAAACCTCCTTCCCGTTTGTACAAACGCCATGGAGAGGGACCGTTGTAACTAATCAATAACTCATTAAGAAATAATTTATGAAAAGAAAGATATACAGTACTATGTTGTTGGCAGGGATCATCAGCACTGCGGCAATATTGATGTCATCAAGTCACCGGGAAGCACCGTTGTTGCTGGGCGATCCCACGGCGGACAATACCGATCTCTATGCCTTCCGCAGCCCCGATCATCCAGACAAGATTACGATTATCGCCAATTACATTCCTTTCCAGTTACCACAGGGCGGCCCGTATTATTATCACTTTAGTGAGAACGTTCGTTACGAAATTCATATTGATAACAATGCAGCCAACAATACCTACGCTTCTGGCGATGATATTGTTTACAGGTTCAGTTTTCAAAGAATGAATGAAGACCCCACTACATTTTTTGACATAAGGTTGGGTAAAGAAAATTTAAAAACCACCTATACTTTGGAAAGAAGTATGGATGGTGGTGTAAATTTTCAAACGATTGTAAGCAATGGCGTCGTGCCTCCGCCCAATATAGGCCCCCGCTCTATTAGTTCTCCTGTTGGTTTAAATGCGCCGGATTATAATACGCTCATGAACCACGGAATTATGACAGCTACGTCCGGTGAGAAAGTTTTTTGCGGTCCT
>JBQCHB010000471.1:0-16394 GCA_051955075.1 Flavisolibacter sp. | reverse complement strand
AGTGTTAATTGACGATGCAATATTGCGTAGGCATACCATCTAATTACCCAAGAGCTATTTTTACCTTGTGTTTGATGCAATAGCATTTTTGTAAAAGGATAGGTATTGTCGTAATTAAATTCTTTCTCTAGTTTTTTTTCCTTGATCTGTTGAAATAGCTTTTTGCCATCTTTTTCATATTCACTCCACCTGTTTCGCCATGTTGCCCATCCTAAACTCCCAGGATCAATTAAGAAAAAAGTAGAAGGAAGCGTGGACTGAACAGGATAAACGTATCCATGAATACTAATAACGTCGTTTTGATGCTCGTATAAATCAAGCGCTTCATTCATAAACTTTAAAAAATACGGCGAGGTTAACAAATCATCTTCCAAGACAATAACTTTTTCATACTCTTTAAAAATTAATGTAACACCATCAATAATATTGTTAGCCAACCCATAATTTTTTTCTCTTTCTATTACGTGAACATCTTTGAAACCTGTTATTGTTTTAATATAAGTTCTAACTCCGTTTACTTTTTTATGATCTGCCTCTGTTTTGGCTCCGTCTGAGAAAATAAAAAGCTCACTTTCCGAGGCATTAATGTTTCTTTTTAGAGCCTCAACTGTTTGCTGTAAGTGCGTAAGCCTATTATAAGCAAATACTATTATTGGAGCAAATGTCATTAATTAGTCTTTTGATATATTGAGGTTTGAGAAAATCGATATGTTTTCATAGAATAGCTATTAATCAACAGCTTCAGGCAAATAGCGTTTTTTTAAATAAATAACAAGGTAATAGTAAATGATCAGGTAAATAATACTAACGAGCAGCGCTGTTAAAGCAGCACCATAAACGCCCCATAGAGGAACTAACCATAAGCCGAGACCCAAACTAACAAAGCTCATAATTAATCCTGAAACTGAAGTCATTTCAGTTCTTTCAAAGTAAATCATGTAGTTGGAAAGTAGTGGAGTCATGGACGCAAAAATTTGGGTCAATAGTAAAATGGGCAATATCCACATTACTTCAAAATATTTATGCGGAATGATTGAAAGCCAGAACATTGCTATAAACAAAAGCCATATTAAAATTGATAAACCCGAAAAAAATAAAAATAACTTAGAAAGAAGCTTCTGCGTTTTTTTAAAATTTCTTTCTACGTCTTTCTCTTTTAGGAAAACGGGCAGCCATACATTCTGGAGCGATGCAAAAATTAATGGAATGATGCTGGCAAATGAAAAAGCAAGGTAATAATTAGAAAGTTCTTTGAGGGAACCATATTTCTGCAGCAAAAATTTATCACTAAAGTTTACTAATATTCCAAATACTGCAGACAACATAATCGGAAAACCCAGCCTAATACTTTTCAGCATCATCTTTTTGCTAAATACAGGCACCATTTCTCTTATTAAATAAATTGCAAAAAGACATAACAAAACTAACTCCGTACCGTAAGTAGCACTAAGACGGAGATAAACAGCATCATTATCAAAGAAATATAAGGCAGATACCGCGGTAAGATTTATAACAACAATTCTGTAAATGTTATAATTTTTAACCGCTCTTATTTTTTCACTTGTGTAAAAATAATTTGTAAGCATAAAACTGAACACTGTAACTAACAGAGAGAAAAATAAGATTCCTTTATACTGCCCGTAAGATGCATGATTATCAAATAACGTAGCGATAATTGCATTATCCCATCCAAAGCCTATTACTGTAATACAGAATAATGTGAGAAACAAAAACAGTGTAACCGCAATTGTAAAAAGCAACTTTCCTCTTTCTTCTTTCGTATGGTAAACATGGTACAATTTGCTTTGAGGTATATACAAGCCTAAGTTCAACACAAGCGAAAACACTTGTATGATAGAGAGAAAGTAATTGTAAAGCCCGAATTCCTCCTGACTCATTAAACGCAAAAAAAGAGGAAGCAAAATGAAGCCGGATGCTTTAACCAATACATCTACGCCTAAAACGGTTGCAAAGTTTTTAACAAAACCACTATCCCCGGCATTTTTTAAAAAAGGGAATTTTATAAACTTATCGGCAACTGTCTTTATTATAGTCATCGGCATTGAAAAGGAAAGAAAGAACCGGGTTAATTTGATGGTAAGCGACGACGACCTTGCACTTCTTTTGTAATAGCGGCTAAAATGCATGCTATAATTCCCAGAGCAACACCACAAGCAAGGCCCACTATCAGAAGACCTTTCAGAGCGAAGGTATTTGCACTAACCGGCTTTTTTAAGCCATCTATTAACATAACCGCGTTAGATTCATTATTCATCCACTTTACTATAAATTCCTTTTGATTGGCCAGGCTATTTGATTGCACATATAAATCTGCGGGATTCATGGCATTGTTGTAAAAGGTTGCCGACATTTTCGACGAGGCAATTGCATTGTTATAAGAAGTTTTTAAAGAATCAAGTTTTTGTTGTTCTCTTTCAATAAATGCCAGTTTATCCTGATACACTTTTTTTTGGCCTTCTTTTATCAACTTTAAATAAGGGTTATTGTTCAAATAGTTGAGCAAAGCGTTTTGCAATGGCTCTGTCGCCATTATCTGGTTTAGCTTAAATTGTATTTTAAATGGTTGTCCTATCTTACTCGATGTATCCTTGTCTAGGGTTTCTCCATTCATTTTAAGTGCTTGCAAGCCTTTAATGTTTTTAACCACCTCAGCATTTACACCAAGTTCTTTTTGCAAATCCGCATACGATTGCGTTATGGCAAGAGTATTGAGATTGCTAACGATTTCAGAATAATCTTTTCTTGTAAGATCATTATAATAGACCGTCATCTCAGACGTATAAAACTTAGGCCGGAACACGTAAAACAAGTAACTCGCCGCTATGCCCAAAAGACAACAAACAAAAAATAAGAAGAGATTTTTTCTTATTGATAAACTAATTAACTCTACACCCCTGAAAAGAAAACCAAAAAAATCCAGAATGGCATTTTTTATAGTGGAAAGTGAAATGTAATCCTCAGCTTGCTTATCATGTGTTTTAGTTTCCTCTTGCATGGTGGTGGCTATGTAGGTTACTGAATTTGGTGCGCAAATGTAACGATCTTAAAGATATTATTTATTGAATCAAGTTTTGCGAAAGTCCTTAACCTTACAACCAAAGCGCACAAACATGTTTGAGCGGTTTTTTTTGACTTTATACTAATGTCACCGTGATGGATTTCCCCTAGATCTTCAAAAAAACACAGGTTTCCGATAAGCTGTGCCATTAACAAAACTTTATTGCAGCATCATTTGAAAAATTGAAACCGTTAATTGTGAAAAACACTATTACTTAAAATAATTTTCCCTTGCATGCCACGTTTTATCATTCACCCTTGTCATTATCTGGCTTAATGATTGATATATAAAATTTAAGAAAGAGAACTAAAATTTGAATTATTGAAAATATAGATATATCATTGCGCAATTTTTCGGTACTAACCTATTAGAAACATTTTAAGATCACACGAAACCGTTATGAACAATATCCATAACCAACACAATCCTCCGGCTTACGGAACACAAAGAACCATATCCTATTTAAAGGTAAGCCACCAGGCAAAAGAGGATATTGAGATTAGCAGAAATAAATCCGATCTTTTTTTTAAACGCACTTTCGATGTAATCTTCTCTTCGTTTGTTGTTGTGTTTATTCTTTCATGGCTTTTGCCTATTCTGGCAATTCTTATCAAGCTAAGTTCGAAAGGACCAGTGTTTTTTGTGCAGCAAAGAGTTGGCGCATTTGGCAAAACTTTCAATTGCTTTAAGTTGAGAACAATGATTGTAAATGCACAGGCCAATACAAAGCAGGCTCAGGCAAACGATCCCCGGATTACTGCAATTGGAAAGTTTTTACGCCTTTCTTGCCTGGATGAGCTACCCCAATTTTTTAATGTGCTGAAGGGCGACATGAGTATTGTTGGTCCACGTCCGCACATGATCAAGGACTGCAAAGAATTTTCAAAGCTTATCAAACAATATAATTCACGTTCGTTGGTAAAGCCCGGCATTACAGGAATGGCACAGGTTAAAGGATACAGAGGCAAAACGAATGGCTTTTATGATGTGTCTCACCGTTTTAAATGGGATATGTTTTATGTAAGAAACCTCAGCTTTATTCTTGATATGCAAATAATGGGGCTTACCGTTACCTCTACCCTTTCCAATATTTACACCGCGTTTTTTAATGGTAACAGCAGAAGAAAAGAAAAGAAAATTGTTGATTATTCGTTTGAGACGCCTGAGTTTTTAAATTAACATCCAACTGAAAAACCATGCAAGTACAATACACAGCAATAAATACAAAACCGGATGTTTTAACCGGGCTCCAGAGAAGAAAATCTTTTGCAATTTCTGGTCATGAAATAACTACTCCCAATGTAAGTGCTGTTATCATTACGCTCAATGAAGAAGCTATTATTGCAGAAACACTTTCAAAGCTTTGGTGGTGCGATGAAATAATTATTGTTGACAGCGGCAGTACTGACAAAACAGTTGCTATTTGCGAACAACACGGTTGCACCGTTTTCTTTCGTCATTTTAATGGCTTTGGAGCCCAAAAGAACTTTGGAGTTTCAAAAGCAAAAAACAACTGGATCTTATGTATTGATGCTGATGAAATTTTAAGCGAGCCTTTGATAGATGAAATGCGGGCAGAGTTGGGCAAACCACAAATCGAATACGCAGCTTTTTCGGTTCCAAGAAATCTTGTTTTTATGAACAAGATTTTTGAACACGGCAAAGAATCAGGCTCAAGTCTTATTCGCCTTTTCGATAAAACAAAAGGCAGTTGGGATGGCGCCGTAGTGCATGAAAAAGTTTCGGTGGAAGGCGTTGTAAAAACTTTAAAAAACAAGATCCTTCATTACAGCTATCACGACTATGACCAGTTTGTTCATAAAATCAATTTATACTCCTCTCTAGGTGCTAAAAAGCTTCTCAACAAAAAATCAACTAAGGGAAAGGCACTGGTAACACTGGCCATCCCTTTCAACTTTTTTAAGTATTATGTTGTTGACAGAAATTTTTTAAACGGTTACCGTGGATTCGTTTGGTCTGTGTTTAATACTTTCTATCATTTTGTGAAGTATTTGAAATTGGGAGAGTTGAAAAAAGGCAAAAAAGTTATTTAATGATGCCTATGTACTGAAGTTGAAGCATTATCGTTGAGAATTCTGAATAGTGCTGTCTTAACAGGCTTGGAATAAAACATTACTGCAAGACCCTGACCATTTATCACCTCCATTTACCTTTCTTTTTTTGCTGTTTTCTCATGTCAAAAAAGTTTTTGGCGCGTCTGAATTCATTTTAGATTTAGCAATAAAACTTTTGCTATGAGAAAATATTTTCTTCTGCTCGGTATTACGTTCTATTCTGCAATTGTATTTGCGCAAATCACTTTAACTTCCCTGCCCAGCGGGGGAAATAAAAAAGCCGTTGTTGGAGAACGCATTGGGTTAACCGATGTTACCATCCATTACGATCGCCCTGGTGTAAAAGGAAGAGAGGGCAAAATTTGGGGACAACTAATTCCTGCAGGCTTTGTTGATTTGGGTTTTGGCAGCAGTAAATCATCGCCCTGGCGGGCCGGCGCCAATGAAAATACCACCATCGAATTTTCGAACGATGTAACCATAGAAGGCCAGCCTTTAAAAGCCGGCAAATACGGTTTTTTTATCGCTTACGATCCCAATGAAAGTACATTGATCTTTTCAAAAAATTCCACTTCCTGGGGCAGTTACTATTACAATGATAAAGAAGATGCCTTGCGTGTAAAAGTAAAGCCCGCCACAGCAGATAAGAGCACCGAATGGCTGAAGTACGAATTTCTAAATCAAACAGAAAATGCCGCCACCATTGCCCTGGAGTGGGAAAATCTCATGATACCATTTAAAGTAGAAACGAATTATGTAGAAGATCAATTAGCTTCTTTCAGGAACGAGTTGAGGTCTGAACGCGGCTTTTTTTGGCTGGCCTGGGACCAGGCAGCCCAATGGTGCCTGCAACACAATGTAAACTTAGACCAGGCCTTGCAGTGGGCTGATTCAGCATCCGGGCAATCATTTGGCGGTGCAGCTTTGTTTGGTCCCAAGTCCACGAAGGCACAAATTCTTGTGAAACTGGGAAGAACTGCCGAAGCGGAAGCCCTCATGAAAGAAGCCTTGCCTTTGGCCAATATGCAGGAAGTACATCAATATGGCCGCTCATTGCTGGCACAGAAAAAAGCAAAAGAGGCACTGGAAGTATTTCAGATGAATTATAAAAAAAACCCTAACCAGTTTACAACCATTATGGGATTAACAAGGGGTTATTCTGCCAACGGCGATTATAAAAATGCGCTTAAGTATGCAACTATGGCTTTGCCCCTGGCGCCGAATGAAATGAATAAAAAATTTGTAAGCGATGCTGTAGATAAATTAAAAAGGGGACAGGACATAAATTAGCAACAATCCAGCTCTGGGAAAAAGTGGCTCGCTAAGCACAGCCATTCCTTGTTGAATCATTGATTATGTAAAAAGCTCCCAACCTTTCTATAAGTTGGGAGCTTTTTCTTTCCTAATGAATAATTGCTCAACAAGGTCTGTGCGTTGAAGGCCTTCCCAAGTCGGAATGAGTTGCCTATTTACAACCCAGCAATTCGCATAATTTCTTATCCAGTTCTTCGCCACGCAAATCTTTCGCTACAATATTTCCGTTGGGATCAATTAGAAAGTTTTGAGGAATACTTTGTACCCTGTACATCTGTGCTACGGCATTATTCCATTGTTGCAGATCGCTTACATGTGTCCATGCTAATTTGTCTTTTTCAATGGCTTTTACCCACGCATCTTTTTCCTGATCAAGCGACACACTGAGAATGGTAAAATTTTTATCCTTGAATTTATTGTATGCCTTCACTACGTTTGGATTTTCTGCCCGGCATGGCCTGCACCAGCTTGCCCAAAAATCTATCAACACATATTTGCCTTTAAAAGAGGAAAGAGAAACCGGTTTTCCGGCTGTATCATTTTGTGTAAAATCCAAAGCTTGCGTTCCTATGGATCCTACCTTATTGTAAGCAATATATTCAGCAAGGCTTTTACCAATGTTGGAATTGCGAACAGGTTCTGCCAACGAATTATAGTAACCTTCGAGTTGTGTGGGATTCGGATTCAATTGTGCAGTAACAAACAACACAAACGGCGACACGTAAGATGATTTTTTCGCCGTTACAAATTTGTCTACTTCTTTATTGATCTTAGAAACAATGGCATCGTATTGCGTCATCATTTGATCCCGCTTTTTTTCATTGCTTTCTTTTTGTAACTGCGCAGCCAAGGCATTTAATTCACCAATAAGAGGATTGAAAGTTGTTTGAAATTCATCAAAATCTTTTTGGGAAGCCGAGCCTTCTATTTTCAAATGTTTAATATCATTTTTAGACCCAGAAATCTTAATTGGGTTGTTCTCCAAATAAATGTATTGCGGTTGTTCGCTGCTCAATACCAACCAGAATAAGCCTGGTTCGGGAACAGAACCTTTTACTGTAATGGCTCCTCCTTTAATATCGCCAGTTGCAATCACCTGGTTGGCGTCTTGTGTAGACGTAATTTTTACGACGCCATCCGTTACGCCTGCCACATTCCCGGTTATGGTAAAGCCCTTTGTTTGTGCAAAAACCAAAGATGGTAAAAGCAGTAGGGCAAAAAATAATTTTTTCATTTTAATTTGATTGATGCCGTTGTTCCAGAATTTTTACTACGTCTGACAACGAGCAGTTTTTTGCTTGCAATAATATTAAATAATGAAACAATAAATCGGCTGCCTCATTCAAAAATAACGCCTGATTAACGTCTTTAGCTTCAATGACCAGTTCCACCGCTTCTTCCCCCACTTTTTGCGCCATTTTATTAATGCCTTTGCCGAACAGCTTTTTTACATACGAACTTTCATCCACGCCAGTTCTTCTCAGTTCAATAATATGTTCTAAATAGTAAAGAAAGTCATCCTTATGATTCTTCTCACTCCAGCAGGTGTCCGCACCGGTATGGCAAACCGGGCCTTTCGGCTCAGCTTTAATCAGAAGCGTATCTTTATCGCAGTCCAATAATATTTGCCGCAGTTGCAAATGATTACCGCTTTCTTCGCCTTTTGTCCAAAGGCGTTTTTTACTGCGGCTGTAAAATGTTACCAGTCCTGTTTTTTCGGTCTTCTTCAACGCCGCTTCGTTCATAAAGCCCAGCATCAACACTTTTTGTGTGTTGTAATCCTGGATAACAGCCGGCACTAATTCGTCTGCATATTTCTTAAAATCCACTTTCATTACTGCGAAGGTATTTTATTATAAAGTCAACTGCAATGCTACTATTAGGCTTTAATTGCGTCGCACTCTTGTACGCTAAGCGTTCTATTCAGCAGGTTCATGGTTCATAGTTCATGGCTGCTCCATAGCCGACTTCCCTACTATGAACTATCAACCATGAACTATGAACTTATTTCCTCACCACAATATTTTTCTCTTGCAAAAACGCTTTCAACGCCGGTATTTCAATTTCCTTAAAATGAAATACGCTGGCCGCTAAAGCGGCATCGGCATGAGCCTTTTCAAACACATCGGCAAAGTGCTGCATCGTTCCACCACCGCCGGATGCGATAACAGGAACAGGTAGATTTTCAGAAAGCAATTTTGTTATGTCTAATGCAAATCCTGCCTTAGTACCATCGTGGTTCATAGAGGTGAGTAAGATTTCTCCGGCCCCCAAATCCACTGCTTTATTTGCCCACTCGAAACATTTGGTCTCTGTCTTTGTTCTGCCGCCATTTAAATAGACATACCATTCACCGTCTTCCTCCTGCCGGGTATCAATGGCCAATACTACACACTGGCTGCCCGCAGCGTTGGCTATATCTGAAATAATTTGAGGATTGTGGTACGCTGCCGTGTTGATAGAAATTTTATCAGCACCAGATTGCAATAAAATGCTTACGTCCTCTACAGTTTTAATACCCCCGCCTACTGTAAATGGAATGTTAATAGTGTGAGCAATTCTTTTTACCAGTTCAGCCAGGGTTTTTCTCTTTTCAACTGTTGCGGTAATATCAAGAAACACCAATTCATCAGCGCCTTGCCTGGCATAATTGGCAGCCAGTTCCACCGGGTCGCCGGCATCACGCAGGTTCACAAAGTTGGTGCCTTTCACCGTGCGGCCGTCTTTAATATCGAGGCAAGGAATAATTCTTTTTGCCAACATAATTAACGATTCAGTTGTTTCAATTCGTTTAATTGTATTCTTCCTTCGTAAATAGCTTTGCCAATAATGACGCCTTTGCAGCCGGCTTCCTGTAAATGATACACATCATCTATACTGCTTACGCCGCCGCTGGCAATGAAATGAAGCGCCGCGAACTTTTCTACAATGTTTTTATACAATTCAATGGAAGGCCCTTCCAACGCACCGTCTTTCGATACATCGGTGCAAAAGATTTGGTTGATGCCTTTGCTGATGTACTTTTCAATGAAGTCGTAAATCCAAATATCGGTCTGCTCCAGCCAGCCGCTCACGGTGATCTTTTCATTTTTCACATCGGCGCCCAATAAAAATTTGTCAGCGCCGAATGTTTGCAGCCATTGCGTAAACACTGCTTCATCTTTCACTGCAATGCTTCCCACCGTTGCCAGTGCAGCGCCGGAATCAAAAACAATCTGCACATCTTTTTCGGCTTTTATGCCACCTCCAAAGTCAATAACTAAAGAGGTTTTACCGGCAATGGCTTCCAGCACTTTCCAGTTTTTTACGGCACCGGCCTTGGCCCCATCCAGATCAACCAAATGCAGTCGCTTGATACCTGCGTCTTCAAACTCTTTGGCTACCTCCAAAGGATGTTCGTTGTAAATTTTTTTTTGCGCATAATCGCCATGAGTTAAGCGTACGCATTTGCCATCTATGATATCTATAGCAGGAATAATTTCCATTACAGCTCTATAAAGTTTTTGATGATTTTATCGCCAGTTTCTGCACTTTTCTCGGTGTGAAATTGCACACCATAAAAATTGTCTTTTCGTATGGCGGCGGCATATTCTATTCCATAATTGCATATGGCTATGGTATAGCCGCTGTCTTCTGCATAATAACTGTGCACATTGTAGATGTAACTGTTATTGGGAATATTATTAAATAAGGAAGAACGCAAATTGTAAATTGTATTCCAACCCACTTGCGGCACTTTCAGGTGTGTGTTTTGAAATTTTTTTACATCTACCGGTACCATTCCCAGGCAAGCCGTATCATTTTCTTCTGAATGCCGGCAGAGCAACTGCATACCGACGCAAATGCCCAAAACCGGTTGCTTTAGTTCTTTAATCACTTTATCAAGCTGGTGCTGCCGCAGGCTTTTCATGGCGCTGCTGGCCTCTCCTACTCCCGGAAAAATCACCTTGTCGGCTGCCTTTATTTTTTCGGGATTATCGGTTACTTCTGCCTGAAGGCCCAAACGTTCTAAAGCATTTAAGACCGATTGAATATTTCCAGCATTGTATTTTATAATTGCAAGATTCATTGTAACTTTCTCCAGTTCTTTTAAAAGCGGAAGTAGCTCACCTGGTAGAGCGACAGCTTCCCAAGCTGTAGGTAGCGGGTTCGAGTCCCGTCTTCCGCTCTGCCTTTTGGCTATTTCAAGATGCTGTCTAAAAAACGTTTTGTATTTTCTTCAACACTCTCTGCTCCGTCCAAAGCTTTGATATAAGCGCTTCCAATGATGGCGCCATTCGCATATTTGCAGGCTGTGTCAAACGTAGCTTTATCTTTTATACCAAATCCTACCAACACAGGGTTTTTTAAATTCATAGCCTGCAGCTTTTGCAAATAAGTTTCTACCGCTGAAAAATCTTTATCCGAACCTGTGAGCGAGGAAGAAGAAACGGCGTATAAAAATCCAGTGCTTAAGCTATCCAATTTTTTAATTCTCTCATCAGATGTTTCGGGTGTAACGAGGAAAATAAAATCCAGCCCATATTTTTTTATGATGATACTGTATTCCTTTTCATATTCGTACATCGGAATATCGGGAATGATCAATCCGTCTACACCTACCTCCGCAGCCTTTGCACAAAATTTTTCAAAGCCGTACTGTAACAATGGATTTAAGTAACCCATTAAAACCACAGGGACATTTGTTTCATTTCTAAAATCTTTAAGCTGCTCAAACAATGTTGAAATGGTCATACCGTTGTGCAACGCAACGCTGCTGCTGGCCTGTATCACCGGGCCATCAGCCAATGGATCGCTGTATGGCATTCCTAATTCGATAAGGTCGGCACCATTTTGTTCAAGCGCCTTCATTATTGACAATGTGCTATTCGGTTGCGGATAGCCTGCCGTGCAGTAAACATTTAGTACGTTGTTCTTTTTCTTTTGAAATAAGTGATCTATTCTGCTCATAATAATTCATAAAATGCTGAAACGTTTTTCCATTCCTCATCCTGTTCGATCTCAAAGCTGTTCTCTCTTTCAATGGTTGAAAGAAAATATTCTAAAAAGCCTTCTACTTTCTGAGGCTCTTTTGTATAAAAAATAATTTCCCGTTTACGGTAAATAGTAGTGTGCCCGACATGTACGGTTTGTGTTTGACCTTCCAAATATTCAATCATCTTTTTCTCCACTTCTACCAGGTAATCATGTTCTTCTTCTTCGGGCTGCCCCAACTCGTTGACAGCGTCGGGAATAATTTCTATAAAAACAGAACTGGCATAATCAGAACGATCAGCTATGCTTTTCAAATCGGCATTGATAATGGCAATGGCCGGATAACCATCCACTTCAAACTCAAAGCCCGTATATGTTGCGTTTATGCTTTTCATTGTTCTATACAGTTCATGGTTCATGGTTCATGGAGGCTTTGCTCAATAGCATTACCGGACGTACAAGTGAGTGACACAACAGAAGACCAATAGTAGCACTTAGTCAAGTACACCTTTTTCTTCCATTACTTTTATGTAGGTTGCCAGGTCTTTGTCTCCTCTTCCACTTAAACAAATTACCACAGTATCCTTTTCACTAAATGGCAATTGTTTTAAAGCTGCAAATGCATGTGCGGTTTCCAGTGCCGGGATGATGCCTTCTAATTTTGCCACTTCAAACGCTGCCTGAAGGGCTTCATTATCTGTTGCGGATAAAAACTTTCCCCTGCCACTGTCGAACAAATGCGCATGTAAAGGACCGATACCCGGATAATCTAAACCTGCTGAAATGCTGTGTGGTTCTATCACCTGGCCATCATCCGTTTGCATTACCAAACTTCTGCTGCCGTGCAATACGCCTTCTTTACCAAGGAGTGTTGTAGCCGCACTCATGCCCGTGTTGACACCATGGCCTGCTGCTTCTACAGCTATCAATTGCACATTGGTTTCGTCTATAAAATGATAAAAAGCGCCGGCTGCATTGGAGCCGCCACCCACACAAGCCATTACATGCGTAGGCAATTCGGTTCCTGTTTTTTCTTTTAGCTGCCAGCGAACTTCTTTTGAAATGACACTTTGAAAACGGGCTACCATATCGGGATAGGGATGCGGCCCTACTACGCTGCCAATGATATAATGCGTATCATTCGGATGATTGATCCAGTCGCGGATAGCCTCGTTAGTAGCATCTTTCAGGGTTTTGCTGCCGCTTGTAGCAGGAATAACTTTTGCGCCCAGCATTTTCATTCTTGCCACGTTGGGCGCCTGTCGTTCAATATCTTTTTCGCCCATGTACACAATGCACTCTATGCCTTTTAATGCACATACGGTTGCAGTAGCCACACCATGTTGCCCGGCGCCAGTTTCGGCAATAATTCGTTTTTTACCAAGGCGTTGTGCCAGCAATATCTGCCCAACCGTATTGTTTACCTTGTGTGCACCGGTATGACACAAATCTTCCCGCTTCAGAAAAATAGTAGTGTTGTAGTTTTTGCTTAAGCGCTGTGCAAAATATAGCGGCGTAGGGCGGCCCACATAATCATGCAGTAGTTGCTGATATTCTTTCTGAAATTCTGCTTCATGCATAATTTCTAAATACTTTGTCCGCAATTTTTCCACATTTCGATGCAACATTTCGGGAATGTAAGCGCCGCCAAAACGGCCATAGTAGCCTTGTTCGTCAGGGAAGGCCTCTGTCCCCCTAAAGGGGAGACTTAGGTCAGCATTTTCATTTTCTATTTTAATCTTGCTCATTATACCGTTTATTTTTTAGCCAGCTATTGAGATACTGTTTAATTCATCTGAATTATAATTTGAGAAGATTGATAATTAGTTGGAAACAAGAATCGTTTATTTGAAGACTCTTCGTTTATAGTGAATGGTATCATCTCCTTGTTAATCCTAAAAATCCAACAAAATCAGGTCCAGACTATATCGTTTCTAAATTTATTTTCGTTTTTTCGTCATTTACATTGCCGGTATTTAAGGTTGTTGCCGGTTCAAACAACATTACCCACACTTCATTTTCGGCTACCGGCCGGTGCTCTACACCACGGGGAACAATTAAAAATTCACCTTCGTTCAGCACAATGGTTTTATCTCTTAATTCCATGTTGAAGCTACCTTTAACCAAAAAGAACAATTCGTCTTCTTCGTCGTGCTTATGCCAAACAAATTCGCCTTTCAACTTTGCCAGTTTAACCTGTTGTCCATTTAACTCACCTGCAATCTTTGGGCTCCAGTGCTCGTTAAACAAGGCGAACTTTTCCAGGAGGTTTATTTTATTCATGGTTAATTGCATTGATAAACTCTTGAACTTTTTTCAGGTCTTTCACGCCGGGTTCTGTTTCAAAACGGCTGTTCACGTCAACTGCGTACAAATAAGGATGGTGAAATGCTTTCACTTTTTCTGCATCTTCCAACCCAATGCCGCCACTTAAAAAGAAGGGCTTGTTGACTTTGGCATTTTGCAAAACTGTCCAATCAAATTGCTGCCCACTTCCTCCATAGGACTTTGTATCAGTATCAAACAAAAAATAGTGACACACTTTTTGAAAGGGTTTTACTAATTCGTCAATGTTTTTTTCATCTGCAATTCGAAACACTTTTATCACTTCAACTTTGTCCATCAGCCCAGGGCAAAATTCGCCTGTTTCATCTCCATGTAATTGCACAGCACCTAATCCATAATCTTCAATAGCATTAAAAATGGTTTGATAGTCTGCATTTACAAAAACGCCGACCTTTTTTATTTCCAAATTTTTAATTTCCGATTTCTGACCGTCAAGTTTATCTGCAGCATAACGTTTAGAACCTTGGTAGAAAATCAATCCTGCATAATCAATGCCCATTTGCTGCAACTGCTGCAACTGCTCCAAACTTGTCATACCACACACTTTTACTTTCATACACAATTACAATTCGTACACAAAGTTTTTAAATGCCTGCATAGGGCTTTGTTGTTTCATAAAATATTCACCAATTAGAAAACCTTGAAAACCGTATTGTCTTAGATAGCTGATGTTCTTTACATCGTTGATACCACTTTCAGCAACCTTGATGAATTTATCATCAATTTTTTCTGCCAACCGAACAGAATGTTCGAGGTTTACTTCAAAAGTTTTCAGGCTACGATTATTCACGCCTACCAAATCTACTGCATCACAGATATGGTCTAGTTCTGTTTCATCATGCAGTTCCAGCAACACTTCCAGTTGCAATTTCTTTGCTTCCTGCGCCAATTCTTTTACACGTTGCGGCGACAGGCAGGCTGCGATTAAAAGAATGACATCAGCGCCGTAGGCCTTTGCTTCTACCAACTGGTATTCGTCAATCATAAAGTCTTTGCGCAACAGAGGCACACCATTGTCACGTGCACTAATCAAATCATCCAAAGAGCCGCCAAAGAAATGGTGATCGGTCAACACAGAAATTCCGGAGGCGCCGTAAGCTGCATATGCTTTTGTTACCGCTTCTACGCTATCGCTGTTATTAATAATTCCTTTCGATGGCGATTTTCTTTTGTACTCCGCAATAATACCTGTCTTCTTTTCACTCAGTATAGATTTACGAAGTGAAAGTGTTGGACGTTCGAAAAATCTTCCTTTCTCCAATTCCCTAATGCTTGCCTCTTCTTTCCGCTGTGCTACTTCTTTCTTTTTGTATTCAACAATTTGTTCTAAAATGTTCATTACTGCAAAGAGATTAATTTTTGAAATGACGCATACGCTTTCCCGCCTTCTAAACTTTCCACGGCTGCATTATACGCATCATCATAGGTTATAAAGTCGCCGGTGCATTGCAGGGCCATGGCTGCATTGGCCAGTACCACAGCGTTCTGCGCCCAACTACCTTCGCCTTTTAAAATTTTTAAAAATATTTTAGCCGCTTCTTCTACTGTTGTACCGCCGTAAATATCAATTGGTGAAACTGTACGTTTGCCCAGTTCTTCTGCCGACAAAATCTTCTCTCCGTGATTAGTGATAACTTTTGTGTCGTTGGTCAACGAAATTTCGTCGTAACCATCCAGGCTGTGAATGATGGTAAAAGGTTTAGCTGTTTGCTGCAGCAAATAATTATAGATGCGTGCCATTTCCAAATTGTATACACCTACCAACTGATATTCGGGATTAGCAGGATTTACCATCGGTCCCAACATGTTGAAGAAAGTACGAAAACCTAAATTTTTTCGAATGGCTGCCACTGCTTTTAAGGCCGGATGAAACAGTGGTGCATGTAAAAATGTAAAGTTGGCCTCTTCGATTTCTTTTTTCAACTGGTCAGCATTGTTTTTGAATTTGTAACCCAATGTTTCCATGACATTGGATGCGCCACTTACCGAGGTAGCACCGTAATTACCATGTTTGGCCACTTTTTTACCAGCACCTACCACCACAAAGCAAGCCAATGTTGAAATGTTGAACGTGTTCTTTCCATCACCACCTGTACCCACAATGTCCATTACTTTATGGCCATTCAAATCAACCGGCACAGCCAGTTCAAGCAAACCATCTCTAAAACCTTGCAGTTCATCAATGGTAATGCTGCGCATTAAATACACCGTAGTGAAAGCCGTAAGCTCCGTTTCATTGTAAACACCTTTGGCAATATTTAGCATTACGTCTTTGGCTTCCTGCCGTGAGAGTGTTTTATGTTCGAATAAAGCTTTTAATATTTTTTTCATTGTCTGAACCGGGATTATTAGGATTTATTGGATGTTATGGGATGATTAATAATGTTGGGTCTGAATTTTTGATTTGTGAAACGATGGAATTCCAACCGCTTGCTTCCAAAATTTACCAGTAGCCCTATTTCAAGGTTGTAAGCTTCTAAATAGTTTATTGCCTGCGCCAGGTGCACATCTTCCAATTTGATCAATGCTTTTAATTCTACAATAATAGTATTCGCAACAAGAAAATCTACTCTTCTGGTTCCAATCTGCTGGTCCATATAATAAAT
>JBQCHB010000470.1:0-7928 GCA_051955075.1 Flavisolibacter sp. | reverse complement strand
ATCAGCACAGCGGCTGTCATAAAAAATAACTTTACTCGTAATTTCATTTATTTCCTTTTATAAATGGGCACAGTGCTACAAGGCTCACCATACATAATACTTTTGGCTACGGGCTTTAAAATTTTTGTAATCTCGGCGTAAGCAAAACCTTCAATCGTTATGTCGCCGCAACCTTTTACTACTATGCGCTGATCGACAAATTCATTTGCATTAATCGAAGATAAATTTTTAAGGAAAAGATGTTTGTGCATTTCTGTTTCGCTGCCGGCAAAAATATCTTTCGCTACAGGATGCAGGTAAGTTGTTACTAACATGTAAGCCCATACCGGAATGATGGCATCAGCACTGCAAACAATGGCCACATTTTTATTTTGATAAATTGTCCAGTCAAGGTTTTTTAATGCTTCGCGAAAATCTTTTTCTTTCAGAATCAAACCCATGAACAAATGATCTTTCAAATCAAATGTTGCCATTTCGCCGGTAGGTAAATATTTTTCAAGGTCAAGCGTTATAATGCCGCTGTTGGCAACCTTATTTATTAATACTTCGCTCATGTAACAAAGGTAGAAGGAATGACTGTATCAATGTCTTAACCAAATGCCAAGAAAGAATGAGAGATCAATAATGAGCAATGAGTTCGTGTTATGGGCAAAGTTTTATTATGTCAACCCCCGATACTTAGCCTATTACCTATCACTGATTACTCATTACCCTTTGTACTCGTTGAAACAAAAAAACCGTTCAGTGTTGCTGAACGGTTTCTATAATATAAATCAATTTGTATTAGAAGAATTTTGCTCTGTTATCTTTTACATTGGCGGCCTTTTTCAACGGCTCTGTAAACGGATTACCACCGCCGTATTGCATTTGCTGCATCATTCTTTGACGGGTTTGTGTTTCCATCATTTGGCGTTGCGCTTCAATGTCAGCCGTTTCCACCGGAACGGTGCTTGTATTATCTACACGCAATACATATACACCTGCCTGGCCGGCTATAGCTTCAGGAACTACTTTTCCTTTATTAGCCGGGTTGAAAGAAGCACCCAAAATTTTAGGCTCGTAACCCAGCATATTGTTAGCACCGCTAAAATGAACGCTGTCTAAAGTTTGTACTTGTTGATTAACCTTGGCAGCCACAGCTTCTAACGTAGAAATAGCGCCAATGTTCTTTTTTATTTGTTCGGCTTTTTTCTTGTTACGCAACAAGGGCTCTATAGCCGGACGCACCTGTGCTACGCTGGCCACGCCTGCTTTTGCTACATCGGTTACAATTGCTACAATATAGCTGTCGCCAATTCTTTCCGGACCAACAACATCTCCTTTGTCTGCCTGAAAAACATCTTTAATGAATTTGCGTGATGTGCCGTTAACGCCCTGAACGGAAAAATCCAGTGGCCTGATGTCAGTGGCTGACAATTTATTGATGCCTTTGCTCTTTAGATTTTTCTCCCAATTTTCATTGAAAGATTTTTCATTGCGGCTGTCGCCGGCAAAAATTGTGGCTGCATTTTCGGCTGCGTTTTCTGTTTCCTGGCTGGCTAAAATTGGTTTAGCCAGGTAAGCGATTTTATAAGCAGGAGAGGAGCCTTTCTGTGAAAGTATCTCTATAAAATGATAACCGAAGTCTGTTTTTACAACGCCGGTTTCTCCTGTTTTATGTGTAAAAATGAAATCGTTGAAAGGAGGAACCATTCTTCCTGAAGTTACATTATCATACACACCACCGGTAGTTTTACTTCCCGGATCTTCTGAAAACCTCGCCACCAATGTGTCAAAGCTTGTTCCGGATTTATAAAGAGTTTGTACGCTATCCATAATACGTTTGGCTGCGCTGTCTTCTCTCACCGGCACCAACTCACCCGTTTGTGTTTGTTGTTGCGTGGCAATTAAAATGTGTCTTACTTTAACCGTATCCGGTAAAACTTTTTCATCAATAATTTTTGAAAGCACATACGAGCCGTTCTGTCCGGCATCTAAATAAGGGCCATATACCACGCCAACAGGTGCGCTTAAGATAGAATCTTTATTGGGTTGCTGAATGGCAGATTTACTAATGAACCCAGCATAAAAAGGTAGCGAGCTGTTTTTTGTAATAAAACTCTCGTAATTGTTAAGCGTATCAAACTGTGGCTTCAGTTGTAGCAAAGCAGCTTTGGTGGCGCTGCTGTCGGCTGCGGTAGGCGCTGCGCTAAAAGTTACAAAAGACAAAGAACGGGTCTCATCTTTTTGCTCAAACTGTTTTTTATGATCATTGATGTAATCCTGAATTTCGTTATCGCTAACTTTTACAGTGCTGTCAGAAATAGTAGAATAAGGAACGCTTACAAACGAAACCTTAGCCATCAGGCTGTTATCCACATTTCTTTTTTCAATAAACCATTTTGGAAAATAAATGCTGTTGGCCAATAAAGATGTGTATTTGGTCATCAGGCGGTCTTTTTCCAAAGATTCGAGATATTGATTCAATTGATCTTTATCCTGGGGGGCACCTTGCTTTTTTATTTGACTGATAAATTGCTGTGCCTGTACACCATTATATACACCTGTATTTGGATCGGTAAAGCGTTGCTTCAAATCCTGTGGTGGATTAGCGCCGAATAAAATGTCTCTCAATTCTTTTTCGCTAACAGCCAGTCCGAGTTCGTTGTATTCTTTATTTAATACTACATCACTTACTTCCTGGTCCCACACAGCCTGTATTACCTGCTGGCGGCCACTTTCTCCCAGATCTCCGCCTTGCTGGTCTCTCTGGAATTTTTCAGCGGCGTCTACTTTTTTTACAAACTCCTGGTAATCTACTTTTTTACCGTTTATTTTTCCAACGGTGGTGTTGTTGCCGCCAAAGAGGCTTCCCTTACCGGCAAAGGCGTCCATCATAATAAAGCCTAAAAGAGATAACGCAATAGCTACAACGGCCCAACGTGCATACTTATCTCTGATTTTCTGGATAACTGACATAGAATGGTAATCTTGTTTTAAAAACGGATGGCGAAAATAGTAAAATTAGTGGTATCCACAAACTGTGGAAAACCCTTGAAATGCCCACGTTTAAAGGGTTTGGTCGGTTGATCTGTTGACTATGTTTAAAAGTTGAAAGGTTGTGGCCCCCTAAACTACAACCTTAATCTCAGCTTTTGGCTCGTCAACTAATCAACTTAATCAGCCATTCAATTTTAGTGTGGATTACATCCATTTCATGTGAATAACCATCGTGGAACTGTGATATGGAACGTGTACTGTTGGACAGGAAAATTTTATTTCGTTGCCGCAAAAAAATATTTGTTGGTTAGTCATGGTTTATCCTTTCAAAATGCACACAGAAAAAATTTCATAGCAGCTCTTTTTTATACAACCGTAGAAATTCACAATCCTGTTAATATAGCCTATCTATTCACTGCCTTCGGTAACTTTGCTGTGAATTACAATTGCGGATTTGTGGATAAACCAGTTTGTTGATACAATCCAAAAAATAAATTATTTAATTATCCCCGAATCCACAGCCCTAATAGTAATAGGTTTATTTATAAAAATAAGAATACTATATATTATTATATGGATAAGGAAATGTTGATTACGCAAAACGAAATAGAAGAAAAAGGTTTTTTGGATGTGGACATTGATCCAACGCTGGACCTGTTTTCAGAAATAGAAAGATTGAAAAAAGAAAAGAACGCCATTATACTGGCACATTTATACCAGGAACCAGATATTCAGGACATAGCTGATTATATTGGTGACAGCCTGGGTCTTGCTCAGCAGGCTGCTAAGACCAGTGCTGACATGATCGTGTTTGCAGGCGTACATTTTATGGCTGAAGGTGCAAAGATCCTTAATCCGTCTAAAAAGGTGGTTATTCCCGATTTAAAGGCCGGGTGTTCTTTAAGCGAAAGTTGTCCGCCTCCTTTGTTTAAAAAATTCAGGGAGCAACACCCGGATCATATTGTGATCTCCTACATTAACTGCAGCGCCGGCATTAAAGCGTTAAGTGATATTATTTGCACCAGCTCTAATGCTAAGGCTATTGTGGATAGTTTACCTAAAGACCAAAAGATAATTTTTGCACCGGATAAAAACCTTGGTGCCTGGGTAAATAAAGTGACCGGCAGAGACATGTTGCTGTGGAATGGCGCCTGCATGGTGCATGAAATATTTAGCCTTGAAAAAATTACAAGATTAAAAGTGCGGCATCCAAATGCTAAAGTAATTGCGCATCCTGAATGTGAAGAACCGGTGCTGCGCATTGCTGATTTTATTGGTTCTACCACACAACTGCTGGCTTATACACGCAATGAGCCGCACAATGAATTTATTGTAGCTACGGAAGCGGGCATTTTGCACCAGATGGTGAAGCAATCGCCTGATAAGACCTTTATACCGGCGCCACCAGACAATAACTGCGCCTGTAACGATTGTCCGCACATGAAGCGCAATACATTAGAGAAAGTGTATTTATGCATGAAATATGAAAAGCCTGAAATTATTATGGATGAGGAATTGAGGGTGCAGGCAAAGAAAAGCTTGGACAGGATGCTGGAGATTAGTGCCCAGTTGGGATTGTAGACGGTTTCATTGGTTGATAAAGCTCGTTAAATAAGCATTAAAACCCCTACAAGAGGGGTTTTAAATTTAAAAATCTGTTTCTATTAATGGATAATCAAAGTTGTTTTTCCTGATGTGCGAATGACTTTACCATTTTGGGATGCCACTCTATAACCACTGCCAAAAGTTACTCCTGCCATATTAGTGCTAATGAGGTTGGCACCGCCGGGAGCGATCACATTACCTCCTCCAGGAGCTACTACGTTTCCTCCACCTGGTGAAATTACATTACCACCGCCTGGCGAAACTACGTTAGCCCCGCCAGGTGCAATAACATAGCCTCCATTTTGTGGTATAAGATTACCACCTCCTGCTGCAATCACATTACCGCCGCCTGCCGCAATTACACCTCCTCCATCTCTCGATACTAAATTAACAGCCTCTGGCTTTCCGTTAACATAAAACCATATTACTTCTTTATCACCAATACTTCCTGTTTTAATTTCCATGTTGTTTTGCTTCAAAGCATTTTGGTATTGCTGAATATAAGTTTTCAGTTGTGCATAGCTATCCCACGATCCGTTGTTGTAGTTTTTAATATTCAGCTCCCATGCGTTAGGCTGCCGGTTATACAATTCTTTATATAGCTGAAAAATCCATGCATCTCCTTTTAGGTCGGTTACTTTTACTGTTTGTGGTGCTGTTTTTTTGTTGTTATATGATTTGATATAACTCACCAACTGGTCGTAACTGTTCCAGGAGCCATTATTATAGTTTTTGATGTTACATTCCTCTGCAGAAGGTGTCCTGTTGTAAAGTTGCTTATAAATTTGAGTGATCCACGGATCGCAGGAAGTTGCTGCTGAAGAAGCTTTTTTGTTGTTATAGCTTTTGATATAATTTACCAATTCATCATAGCTGTTCCAGGAACCGTTGTTGTAATTGCGGATATTACATTCTTCTGTAGTGGCACTGCGATTATACAGCTGCTTATAAATTTGTTGAATCCACGGATCACAGTTTTGTGCATTAATAGAATTGTTTAAAAAGAGTACAGACAAAAAGAAAAGAAAGATCAGTTTTTGTTTCATAATGTAGATTAGTTTGGTTAATCGAGGGAGGCAAATCTATAAGATTATCAAAGGATTTGCAACACCTGAAAGATAATTAGTGAAACTTCTTCTATGCTTCGGTTTTTGTAATGGAATTATTTATCCATCTTAAGTAAACTCGCAAAAATTTTTGAAGGACCATTCAAAACTTCATGAGCCGCTCAACGGCTGCTTCTAACGTGGATTCTTTTTTGGAAAAACAAAAACGCAGTGCCTGGTGATTTATTTCGTTTTGATAAAACGCAGAAACAGGAATGGTAGCTACTCTATGTTCTTTTGTTAACCGGATAGCAAAATCTTTTTCTGTTTCCTCTGAAATATCTTTGTATGAATACACTTGAAAATAACTGCCATAACTTGGCAAAGGTTGGAACTTTGTTTGTTGCATCAGCACTTGCAAATAATCTCTTTTTTGTTGAAGGTTGTTTCCTAACTGTAAATATTGATCCTTTTCTTTTATAA
Organism: Flavisolibacter sp.; assembly: GCA_051955075.1. Classification (GTDB taxonomy): domain Bacteria; phylum Bacteroidota; class Bacteroidia; order Chitinophagales; family Chitinophagaceae; genus Flavisolibacter. The sequence continues at coordinate 1,815 of JBQCHB010000470.1, read as the reverse complement.
ATGCGGCAAGTCCCACTTGCTTTGGTGTATCGCAGGTAAAACAATTAAATTGATGAATTTTCCTAAACTCTTTCATCAGCTGCTCCGAAGAAATGCCATAACCTAATTTCCAACCCGTGCAGTTATACACTTTACCAAATGAAAAACAAACAAAGCTTCTTTGCAAAAGATGGGGATACAGCAAAATGCTTTGGTGCTGCAATCTATCGAAAATCAGGTGTTCGTACACTTCATCGCTGATGATGAATATATTGGTATCTTTTACAATGGCGCTGAGTTGCTCTATGTCTTCCTTGCTCAATACACTTCCTGTTGGGTTGTGCGGCGAGTTGATGATTATAGCCTTTGTTTTTGCCGAGATATTTTTCTTTACTTCTTCCCAATTGATTTTATAATCAGGAAAGCTGAGTTGGAGCGTCACTGCTTTTGCGCCATTTAATTCTATAGAAGGAATGTAAGAATCATAAGCCGGTTCAAATACGATCACTTCGTCGCCGGGTTGTAAAATGGTAGTTAACGCCGTATATAACGCATAAGTGCCGCCGGGAGTTATGGTGATTTGTGTGTCAGGATTTATGATCGTGTGATATAAAAATTCTACTTTCTCTGCAATGGCTTCACGTAGCGGCATATAACCGTTCATGTGCACATATTGGTTGTGCCCGGCCTTCATAGCTTCGTTCACTAACGAAATGAGTTCTTCACTCATTGCATAATCAGGAAAACCTTGCCCAAGATTAATAGCTTTATGTTGCACAGCTAATGAACTCATTACTGTAAATATGGTGGTGCCTACATTAGGAAGCTTAGAGGTGAGTTGGATTGTTGACAAGTTGAATGGATTAAGAGATTGTGAAACAGGAAATGGTTGGATAATATGTTTATAGAAGTTTGAGCTTTTATTTTTCTACAATAGCTGTTGCTTCAATTTCTATCAGATATTCCGGGGCAATTAATCCTTTTACTTCTATCATACTGGTGCAGGGTTTAATGTTTTTAAAACATTCACCGTGTGCTCTCCCATATTCTTCCCATTGTGAAATGTCCGTAACGAACATTCTTGTTCTCACTACATCTTTCAATTCTGCACCGGCTTGTTTTAAAACAGATTCTATTTTTTGGAGAATGAATTTTGTTTGCAAATAAGCGCTGCCCTCGCCAATTAAATTATTGTTCTCGTCCACAGCTACGGTGCCGGTTACTTCAATAGTGTTGCCGATTTTTACGGCGCGGCTGTAGCCAACAATATCTTCCCATTTGGCGCCTGAAGAAAAATTAATTCTGGTGCTGTACATATTTAATGGAAATGTTTTCTGGCTTAATTAACGGCTGGCAATGGAAGCGCAGTAGTATCTGCGCTAGCGTTACCACATCTTTCTGGCAATATTCCACAATGCGGTCCACATCTTTTTCTATCCAGTAAACAGCGTTGACCATACTGCCATCAATATCATCTTTTGGTGATGGAATGCCCAACACTTTTGCCAATAATTTCAAGGAAGTAAAACTTTTATAATCACCAAACTTCCAAAGCTCCATTGTGTCAAGATGTCGGATCTCCCAGGGTTTTCTTCCTGCTATTTTCAACGCCTCCGGAATTTCTATGCCATTGATGATCATGCGGCGGCAGATATAAGGATAATCAAACTCTTTTCCGTTGTGGGCACATAAAAATTTGTCTGAGTCACCGCTCCATTTTTGAAGCATATCGGAAAACTCCACGAGCAGTTTTTTTTCATCGTGGCCGCAATAAGATTTGATAACAAGTTTTTTATCTGCGCCATTACCCTGCAGGCAGCCACAGGAAATACAAAC
>JBQCHB010000469.1:0-4215 GCA_051955075.1 Flavisolibacter sp. | reverse complement strand
TTTCCTCACAAACTTGTTCAGTTTCTTTAAAAGTTTGTTCACTTTCCTCAAAACCTTCACCACTTTGTTTCCATTGTTGTGCAGTTTTCTTAAAAACTTGTTCAGTTTCTGCTAAAAGTGATTCAGTTTAGGTAAAAACTTGTTTAGTTTTTGCAGAAACTGCACAAGGTTTTACTAAATGTTGTTTAGTTTTTATAGAAACTTGTCCAGTTTTTGTTAAAAGCTGTTGCGTTTTCTTCGCTTCTTATGTAGTTTTTTACACTTGTTGCTTAAGGTTAGCCGCAATTTCCCGTTTGTAACATGTAATGATTACGCTGCGATAAAAGTAAATTTACCTTGCAGGCCCTTCCCCATTTTTCAATCGTAAATAGCCTTTATCATTAGCATTTAAATTTTCGAGCATTGTTATTTAAGTTAAAAGCAGATGGTTATTGGAGACAGTTTATGTTTTCAATTGACAGTTATACCTGGCACGAGACCTACCATAAACGCCAACTATTTACTATCTTGAATTTCTGACGGCCAAAACTTTCAACAATGAAGAAAACATCTTTATTAATTTTAGTAATTGCAACATCATTCTGTTCCGGTTTCGCATTCAATACAATTATTTCAAAACAAAAAAATCAACAGGCAACAATGAAAAAAGTAACAGGTATTGGCGGCATTTTCTTTAAATGCAAAGACCCCAACCAAATGAGGGAATGGTATCAAAAACATCTTGGCTTAAATACCAACCAATACGGGGCCGTTTTTGAATGGCACCAGGGAGCAGACAGCACAAAGAAAGGATTCACCAACTGGAGCCCCTTTAAAGAAACAACAAAATATTTCGAGCCTTCGGCAAAAGACTATATGATCAATTACAGGGTTGCCGATTTAGAGGCACTTGTAGAAGAATTGAAGAAAGAAGGCGTAACCATTTTAGATGCCATTGAAACTTACGAGTACGGTAAGTTTGTACACATTCTTGATGTGGAAGAAAACAAGATTGAACTTTGGGAGCCCAACGACATAGAATACGAAAAATTAGGCAAGCAACTTGGCGCCCAGACCACCAAATAGCCAAAGGCAAAGCAATATCGCCAGTGTAGGCAACTAAGCAATTTGCCATTGCGCACTTTTGACATCAATTCAAACCAAAACACAAAACTCAAAACAGAAAACGCTCCTTAACAAATTCATAATACCATTGCACTCCTTCCGCCATCCATTGGCTTTTGCCTAACTTTGCGCCTCATGGAAAAACAGCGTACAGTTGCCTTTCATACACTTGGTTGCAAACTCAATTTCTCAGAAACATCCACCCTTTCACGCAGTTTGGAAGCTGATGGTTTCTTGAAAAAAGAGTTTGAAGACCTGGCCGACGTGTATGTCATCAATACCTGTTCTGTTACCGATAATGCAGATAAGGAATGCCGGCAATTGGTGCGCCGTATTCAACGCAAGGCGCCGGAAAGCCTGGTGGTGATCACAGGTTGCTATGCACAATTAAAACCTAAAGAAATTTCTGAGATCCCTGGCGTGGACCTTGTTTTAGGCGCTGCAGAAAAATTCAACATCGCCACGCATTTAAAAGAACTGACCAAAGGCGATTCGGCTAAAATAAGCAGTTGCGATATTGAAGATGTTTCAGGCTTTAATGCTTCATACTCTTTGAACGACCGCACCCGCACTTTTTTGAAGGTGCAGGACGGTTGCGATTATACCTGTGCTTTTTGCACCATTCCTATGGCCCGTGGCAAAAGCCGTAGTGACAGTATTGAAAATGTTGTTGGGCATGCTACATCGTTAGCCCAAAGCGGTGTGAAGGAAATTGTTTTAACAGGCGTCAACCTTGGTGATTTTGGCAAGGGTGCCGACGGCGCTAAAAAAAGCGAAGAAAGCTTTTATCAACTGGTACAACAACTGGATGCTGTTGACGGTATTGAACGCTACCGCATTTCTTCCATCGAACCCAATTTATTGTCGAAAGATATTATTGCGTTTGTAGCGCAGAGTAAAAAGTTCATGCCGCATTTTCATATTCCTTTGCAAAGCGGCAGCAATGAAATTTTGGCATTGATGCGCCGCCGCTATAAAAGAGAGTTGTATGCAGAACGGGTGGAAATGATTAAATCGCTAATGCCCCACTGCGCTATTGGTGTAGACGTGATCGTTGGTTTTCCATCAGAATCTGACAAGCACTTCCAGGAAACGTTCGACTTTTTGCATGCGCTTGATGTTTCTTATTTGCATGTATTCACATATTCAGAAAGAGACAACACAAAAGCTTTAGAGATCAAGCCTGTGGTTCCTGTGCAGCTGCGTCATGAAAGAAATAAAACTTTGCGCAACCTCAGCTATATGAAGATGCAATACTTTACCGAACTACACCGTGGACAAAGCCGTAAAGTATTATTTGAAGGACATGAGAAGGCAGGGATGATGGAAGGGTATACGGACAATTATATTCGTATTACCACGCCGCATCGTGCCGAATGGGCCAACCAAATTGTAGACTGGATCGTTTAATTATGTAACCAATGAACAAATACCTGGTAACAATAGAATTTAGCTGGAACGAGGAAGCGATGAACATTATCCAGGAACACCGGGAATATATTAATGCGCTGATCGATGACCAGGTGATCGAACACTATGCCGTAAGCATGGAAAACCAAACCGTGTGGGTTACGATCAATGCAGAGAATAAAACAGAGGCAAGAAAAATATTGAACAAATCTCCGTTTCGTAAATTCTGGAAACTGGTTATTCACGAACTGGTTATTTGGGATGGACAGAATTACAGGCTGCCTGTTGTGCAATTGAATTGACTCTTTAAGAATAATTTCTCAAAAAAATTTTTTGGGAAAAGTCACAGCCCTTATCTTCGCACTCCCAAACGAAAAAGCAGTTCTTATAATGGGAGTTTAGCTCAGCTGGTTCAGAGCATCTGCCTTACAAGCAGAGGGTCGGCGGTTCGAACCCGTCAACTCCCACTAAAGCCTTGATAAAACATCAAGGCTTTTTTATTTTATGACTTTTCACGTCTACATATTATTCTCACCAACTATCAATAAATATTACATAGGTCATACTGGCGATGAACTTCAGGAACGTTTGCGAAAACATAATTCCAATCACAAAGGTTTTACAGGACGAGCCGGAGATTGGCGAATAGTTCACACTGAAAATCTAGAAACAAAAAAAGCTGCCTATAAAAGAGAAAGAGAGATTAAATCATGGAAAAACAAGACAAAAATAGAAAAGCTAATTGCTGCAAATTCAGAGCATTCCGCTTAAAGCGGAAGGGTCGGCGGTTCGAACCCGTCAACTCCCACTAAATGTCCCGATAATCCGGGGCATTTCTATTTTATATCATCATTCCAGCCAGATAGTGCTACGTTTAATTAATAGCTAACAGAGGTATATGTTCCATCCATTACGGAAAAGAATCAAGGCTGCTATCAAGCTTAAAATCATATACTTTTATTTCTCCGAAAACAGTGATCATGCAAAAACAAATCGTTCACCATGTATTCTTTTGGCTGAAAAATCCTTCATCGAAAGAAGACCTTACACAACTGGTTGAGGGTTTAAAAACACTTTCCGTAATCGAAACCGTTCGTGCCATACACATCGGCGTTCCGGCTGCTACGGAACTAAGGTCCGTCATAGATAATAGCTACAGCGCTTCAGAACTTTTATTCTTTGACGACCTTGCAGGACAGGAGACGTACCAGGATCATCCCATTCATAAAAAATTTGTTGAAGATTGCTCTCACCTTTGGGAAAAAGTAATTGTGTACGATGTCATCTCTGTTTGATAACAGGCGTTAAGTGTTGCTATTAAGCGTACTTGAAAGGCAATTATCAGGCTACTTTGTCTTCCACTACTACAGCATGAAAAGTAGAAACAGCCAGTTCAATCTGGGCCTGGTTAAGTTCTGCAGTGATCGTTATTTGTAAAGAATTGATCTTAAAATTGGTGGTGTTTGTCATTTGCTTAAACTCCCACAAGTCATTAACGGAACGGAACATCAGGGTAATCGTTTTCATACACACGAGATAACATTTAAAAGGTACTGATGCTGCCAAATTACAGGAATTAAATTAGAAGTACAAGCAGAACTATACACACCATTAAAACAAAGGGCTGTGGTAGAAACCTCAGCCCGTTTAAGCCGTATCCTAATTATGAAAACCTAAAAAACTGTTTAACCGAATTCATTA
>JBQCHB010000468.1:0-5459 GCA_051955075.1 Flavisolibacter sp. | reverse complement strand
CTGCGCGGGGAATACCTTAGCGTGATGAGCCCTGAATTTTTGGATTAAGTCTTGGGTTGCCAAAACCGTAATAAAATTAAATTGAATCCATTAACATAAAAGCGCCGTTATGATGAAAATCATCACCCATAAACCAATCAGTAACCGGCGCCTGCGGACTGACAGCTTTTACAGCAGGATGATTGCTTAGCGCAGCCATTGTTGAGTAAAATCCAGGATAAGAAATGCCAAAAACACCCACACGTCCGTTATTGTGAGGAACATTTTTTACCAGCCAATCTACTGCATCATAAGTGTCACCGGCTTCATCAATTTGAGTTCCTGTTTTATTGGAATTAAAGGGGCGCACATCAATAAAGTCGCCTTCACTCATATACTTGCCACGAACATCCTGCATTACCATAATGTAATTCTCACGCATGTACAAACGGTAATAGCTGTTCCAAAAACTTTCCGGGAAATTATTTTCACCGTAAGGTGCAACCGAATAAGGTGTACGTCGAATAAGAATAGGGTGTTTTTCTGTTGTGTCTTTTGGGATGTAAATAGCTGTAAAAAGTTTGGCACCATCACGCATGGGAATCTGGCGTTCAATCTTGTAATAATTTTCTCGAACCCATAAACTGTCAAGCGTATTGGTTTGAGCTAAACAAACCAGAGCAACAAATGAAAAGAAGAAGAGAAAAAAAGATTTTTTCATGGAGTGCAATTGAAGGGCTCGAAGTTATAGATTTTGCCCTGCACTTTTTGAACCCATGATCATGCGAATTAAATCCCCTAGATATCGCGGACGGATTCACATATTGTTTTAATTTGGCTTCGGTATATAATTCGTATTCGCTAAACCAGGCAAAGAAAAGAATGTCAAAACACTAAACGTTCTCTTCAAACTTCCTGAAATCGTTTTTCAGGTTTTGATATTCGTGCTTAAAACGTTCAACCCTTTCCTTAAAGCTGTAGTGATCTGCAACGTTTACTTCATCAAGATCAACAGTTGCATTTACTTTGGCATAGATAGCCATTTTATTTTCTGCCGTGTTTAATTCGTTTTCTAATTGGTTCACCTGATCCTGATAGCGGGTAAGCTGGTTTTGAAAAGCATCTGCGTCAGGCGACTCCTGCAGGTGTGTATTGTTCCTGATTTTTTCTTCAAAATGATTTTGATAAATGCTGATTTCCTCGCGGTAAAATTCTAATTCGTTAGCCCAGAGCCTGTTTTCAAGATGTGCTTGTGTAAAAGAAGTTTTCGTTTCCATAATTGCTAATTTAAAAATTAGAAGCGTAGAATTAATTTGTTTCAACTATTGTGCCCTGATTAAACTTCTGTTCCGTCGTACCCTGGCTATTGGGTCTTGTACAGCCACAAGGTTATGGAGCAAGGTTAGAGCTACAAACTTTAAGAACTATAGCAATTTAGTTTCTATAAATCTCATTGCTCATAGCTTTTTCCATCAGCTTTCAGCACGCCCATCTTGCCTGTTGTCATTCTCTATATTCAATGGTTTTCTGTAGTTCATAAAATCTCCTTAGTTCGTAGAAACTTCCATTAATAAAATTTCTGCATCATTATCGGCAGTAATGGACAGGTTATTAGCTTCATTAATGCCTAAACCATCACGACGGTTTAAAACAATATCATTGATGGTTACATCGCCATTTAACACAAAGGCATATACACCGTTTCCTTTTTTCTTAATGTCATAATTTAGTCGTGTGCCTTTATCCAATTTGCCAAGATGAAACCAGGCATCTTGGTGTATTTGCACACCATCATCACTAGAACCAACAGGCGAAACAACAGTTGCTAATTTGTTGTGTTTATCCGCATCGCTAAATGTTTTTTGATCGTATCTCGGCTGCACGTTTTTTTGATTGGGGAAAACCCAGATCTGTAAAAACTTCACCTGTTTGTCGCTATTCTTATTTTTTTCAGAGTGAATAATGCCTGTGCCTGCGCTCATGGCCTGTACATCGCCTTGCTTAATAACGGCCACAGTGCCCATGCTGTCGCCATGTTCTAAATCACCTTCCAATGGAATGGAAACAATTTCCATATTGTCGTGCGGATGTTTGCCAAAACCCATACCTGGTGCCACGGTATCATCATTTAATACACGCAATGCGCCAAAATGAATGCGGTTGGGATCGTAATAATTGGCAAAAGAAAATGTGTGCCACGAGTCGAGCCAGCCATGATTGGCGTGTCCACGTGTGGCTGCTTTATGTAGAACGGTTTTCATTTTAAAATCTCCTTTATTATTTTAAGTATTACACATAATTAATTAGGTCACAAGGGAGAATCATTACGCTTTCATAAGCGTTGTTTCCTTTTGGGCTTGATTATGTCGTACAGCATGTAATGGCGAAAAGTCTTTTACCTGTTAAACCAACTTAGGCGTTCACTTCTTCGTCTACCACTTTTTCCGCCAGCCATAAAAATTCTTTGATGAATAGATCTACCGGTTTTTTAAAACTTTCATCTATCAGGTTTCCATCACTGTCAAATTTTTTCTCTACCTGCGGCGTAACCAACATGTAGGGCGAACCGATTCCGAACAAAGCATAAATCAGTTCCTGCAATTGCAAGGCTGCTCTTACACCACCCAAGCCGCCAGGCGAAGCCGTAGCAATGGCAAATACTTTATGATGTTGTTTTGGAAAATGGTCTAATAAGTTTTTCAACGCTGCAGAATAACTGCCATTATACTCCGGCGTTACCAAAATAAAGGCATTGGCCGCAAACATGCTTTCAGCTACTTGTTTATATTCCGCAGGTGTACTTTCTACAGATGTAAAGATGGTTTGCAGCTGCGGCATTTCTATTTCCCTGAGATCAATTATTTCCACATCATGGTCAGAACTTTGCCGGATAGCGTTTTGCAAGTGAAGCGCCACACGATAGGTTACGCTGTTTCCCCTTGGGCTTCCTGAAATGATTGCAATTCTCATGTAATTGATTTAAAAAGTCTGTTATTGATGTTTAAACATCAAATTTGATACCGTCTGTTATTTTCTGTCAAATTGCCACTTGCCGTTACGATCTTGGTGATAAATCTGCTACTATTTTTCATTTAATTTTTTACTCAGCAAGTAAAAACAAGGCCCGGCAATTTTTACCTATATATAAATGAAAACCTTGTGCCATCATTTTTAAATAAACACTGAATTAAAAATCCATACGTTTCGTTGACTTTATGTTGCCCAAATTCTATAGTTTCATGGCGTCGTTTCACTTCTTAAAAGATTATAAGACTTATGTTTACCCGTCGTCGTTTTTTGCAAGCCTCAGGACTGAGTTCTCTTGGCTTGGTTTTTAAAAATGGTTTTGCTGCTGATAATGCCGTTAGTGTTAAAAACAATCCTCTTGTTATTTCTACCTGGGCGCCCAACGTAAAAGCTAATGCGGAAGCATGGAAAATTTTAGGTGCTGGCGGAAGAGCTTTGGATGCCGTGGAGGCTGGTGTGCAAATACCCGAAGCCGATCCAAACGATCAAAGTGTTGGTTACGGCGGTTTGCCGGACAGAGATGGCAAGGTTACACTTGACGCCTGCATAATGGATGAGCATGCCAACTGTGGTGCTGTAATGTTTTTAGAAAGCATTATGCACCCTATAAAAATTGCAAGATTGGTAATGGAGAAAACGCCGCATGTGCAATTAGCAGGAGAAGGCGCTTTGCAATTTGCCCTGGCCAACGGATATAAAATTGAAAACCTCTTGACCCCGGAAAGTGAAAAGGCATGGAAAGAATGGCTGAAAACATCTAAATATGATCCAATGACAATTCCGAAGTTGTTGGAGCAAAAAAACGAACCGGGACAAATTAATAATCATGATACCATTGGTATGATTGCTTTAGATGTGGCAGGCAACTTAAGTGGCGCCTGCACTACCAGCGGTATGGCTTTTAAGATGCGGGGTCGTGTGGGTGATTCGCCGATTATTGGAGCCGGGCTTTTTGTAGATAATGAAATCGGTGCTGCTACATCAACCGGAGTGGGAGAGGAAGTGGTTCGTATTTGCGGGTCACATACAGTTGTCGAACTCATGCGCCAGGGAATGAGTCCTGAGTTGGCTTGCAAAAGAACTGTTGAACGCATTATCAGGAAAAAAGGTAATCAGGCAAAGGACTTACAGGTTGGGTTTATTGCCGTAAATACTAAAGGCGAATACGGCGGCTATGCTTTACAGAAAGGATTTACTTATGCTATACAAACTAAAGCAGGAAGTAAAGTGTTTCATTCAAAAAGTATTTATTAAAATATGTTAGTTGACAGATGGCTAATGACAGGGGTTTACCGATGGTTGTAACCCGAGGTCTTAGCATTACACCTCAAAATCTTCACTTGAACTACACAATAGAAATTGCCACCAATGATTTTATTACAACCAAATCGGCGGTAGAAGGTGGCGCCGACAGAATTGAATTATGTGCTGCCTTGAGCGAAGGCGGCATTACACCTTCCTACGGTACCATTGTACGGTGTCGCAAAGCGTTTGATGTACAAATTTTTCCAATCATCCGTAATCGTGGAGGAGACTTCCTGTACACAGATGATGAGTTTGAAATTATGCTTCACGATGTGAAACTGTGTAAAGAGATAGGATGTGATGGCGTGGTAATCGGCTTCCTACAAGCGGATGGAAGCATCGATGTAAAAAGAACTGCAAAACTGGTAGCAGCCGCTTATCCGTTGGAAGTAACTTTTCACCGGGCTTTTGACCGCTGCAAAGAGCCTTTCGAAGCCCTGGAACAATTGATCGAAACCGGGTGCCAGCGTATTCTTACTTCGGGACAACAACCCACGGCACCACAGGGCGTTGAGTTGATTACACAATTGGTAAAAGCTGCTAACGAACGCATCATTATAATGCCCGGAAGTGGTGTAAGAAAAGAGAATATAAAAGAATTACAACGGCAAACTGGTGCTGTTGAGTTTCATTCTTCCCTGCGCAGTAAAAAAGACTCTGCAATGGAATTTATACATTCCGCTTTTGCAGGCAATGAAGAAAGCTATGTAAATCCTGCCATTAACACGGGGGAAGTAAAAGCTTTAAGAAAGACTTTAGAAAGTTAATGTTTAATGGTTTGCTTATTGGTCAATTTCGAGTAAATTATTTGCGGTAATCAGAATGTTTTTTAACTTGTTAAAAATCCTTTTCTTTTCAAAAGCCTAACACATTAATCCGGAATTGCTGCGTAATATTACAATAGCCAATATCTTAATAGAAAAAACGAATTATTCATTTATAAAAACCCTGAAATGTTTAAAAAACTTTTATCGCTGTTACTGGGAGGTACCAAACCTAAGCCGGCTTACGCGTATGTTCCAAAGCAGCAAAACCCTAAATTGCCCCAAAAGAAATCCAATTCATAAATCGTTTCATCATCCAATTATTCCATGAAATTCCTGCTAACCCTTTTACTAAGCTCAGCGCTTACTACACCTTCTTTATGG
>JBQCHB010000467.1:0-2735 GCA_051955075.1 Flavisolibacter sp. | reverse complement strand
AAATGAATTTAAAGCCTTTGGTTTCGTCAAAGCGCTGGGCGGCCTTGATCAAACCTAAGTTACCTTCATTAATCAAATCGCTTAACGATAAACCCTGGTGCTGATACTGTTTTGCTACCGATACCACGAAACGAAGGTTGGCCTGAACTAATTTGTCCAAAGCCCTCTGGTCGCCCATTTTGATACGCTGGGCAAGAGTAGTTTCTTCTTCGGGAGTAATCATCGGAATTTTAGAGATCTCCTGAAGATACTTTTCTACCGCCTGGGAATCCCGGTTCGTGATCTGGGTAGCAATTTTGAGTTGCCTCATAAAATAAATCCTTAATTATTAAGATGAATAAATAACTTGACAGTCGCTGTTTGCAGAAAGTTGCAAAAGGATAGTTAATCCGTCCAAGACTATCTGCAAAGGTAAGCTTCAAACTTCAAACCTCATAACGGTTTATGACAAATTCTTATCTACAAAAACCATACTACCGCCAAATTTTACGAAATAGTGACTGGTTAAGGTTTTCAAAAGATTAGATAAAAAGTGCAGTTGCGGTTATTCACAGTTTTTGAGGCGTGGTACGATATTTATTGCGCAGCAAAATCCAAATAATGATGCCTGTCAACACAAGCCCAGTTGATATTACTTCGGCCTGGCTTGGGCGCAAACCAAAAAAGTCAAGCCGGTTATTTACCCTGATTGTTTCTACCAAAAAGCGTTCTATCCCATTAAAAATAAGGTAAAGACAAAAAAGCCCTCCGGCCGGCCGAACCCGTTTTCTTACAGCCCAAAGAATAAAGAATAATATAGTGCAGGTGATAATTTCGTACAACGGTGTTGGAAATACCGGCACAGGCAGTTGGCTGCAATACCTGTCATCGCATCCATTGATCTTTACCCCGGTTTCATTTACGTTATGCGGGTAATTATAGGCAAAAAACCAGTCGGGCAAAAAGCTTAAAGTAGCCGGCTTTCTGAAAGACTTGTATGGAATAGTGTCAATACCCGTATTTTTTAAAAAGTTGGAGAAGTAAATCTCGTTCGATTGCACCGTCTGGCTGAACTGTTGCGGAGAGGCCGGTGCCACTTTTGCTTCGGCGGTAGAAATGTAGGCACTGTTAAAAATGCCCCAGTCGCCATCGCCAGCCACCTGGCAACCGATGCGTCCAATGGCATAAGCAATCATTAAAGAAGGAGCAATAGCATCGGCCAAATGACGCACAGAGAACTTATGTTTTCTGGCATACCAAATGATGACAAGGGTTGAGCAAATCAATCCGCCATAAAACGTTAGTCCGCCACCGGAAAAAATGTATTCAGAAGGCCGTTTTAAAAAGTCTGACCAGTTCTCAAAAATGTCAAAAAGCTTTGCACCAAGCAAGCCCACCACTAGGGCAATAATGGTAAGTTCTCCTACCCTGTCGTGCGGCCAAATGCGAACTGTTCTTTCTTCGGGTTTTTCTAATTGTTGTTTTTTAGCATCACGCCATTTTATCCAGGCAAATAATAATCCTACTAATAAACCAGCAGGCAGGCTACCGGCACTGGAAAAAATATATGCCTGTGTATCACGGGTGGCTTCGGGCCCTAAAAAAAACAGCGCAATAATTTTATAACCAAGAACAAACCCTAAAAGAAAATTTAAAAACAAATCGGTTGCGGATGCTGGTTTGCCAACCGTAATTTTTGATTCTGTTGGTTGAAATAAACCAAGCTTGCTTTTGCGCCTTAACTCTCGTGATAGCAATGCCGCAGCCACCAAAAATGAAATGGCAACAAAAAAACCAAAGGAATTGATGAAACGCAGAACGCCGATCTTAACGCCAAATAAATCTTTGAAAACATAATAAAGGTTGGGATACATAAGCCGTGCAGGTAATGAAACGCAATGTTAGGGGAAAATTCGGTAACTCATAAAAAAGCCTCCCGGTATGAGAGGCTTTCTGTTGTTGAAATTTTAATTAATTACAATATTCTTCAAAAGCACTGATCAAATTTGTAGCGATCATTTGGGCAGGACGTCCTTCTATTTGATGGCGCTCAATAAAATGAACCAGCTGACCATCTTTAAACAAAGCAATGGCAGGAGAAGATGGTGGGTAAGGCATTAAATGCTGACGCAAAGTTTGCACTGCTTCCATATCGAAACCAGCAAAACTTGTAGCTAGATGATCTGGCTTTTTGGGAGCGTTGGCCACCGCCATTAACACGCCGGGACGGGCTGAACCTGCAGAGCATCCGCATACAGAGTTGATCATAACCAATGTCGTTCCTTTTTCATTTAATTGAGATTCCACTTCGTCCTTTGTTACTAATTCTTTAAACCCGTTGTCAGTTAATTCTTCTTTCATGGGTTGTACTATTTCTACTGGATACATGTTGAATTTTTTTTGCAAAGTTAAGGAACTGTAATTGACTAAACAGCAGTACAATCTTACAAACTGTCATACAAAAATCATTTAAAATGCAGTTCTGGCAGGCCTTATAGCCATTTTTTAGTGTTGGAATAAACTTTGAAAACTGTTTACAGAACTAAAAAATTACTAACTAAAAAATTTACGACTATGACACTTGTACGTTTCAACAAGCCGGGTGTAAAATATTTTAACAATTTAATGGACGACCTTTTTTCTCCGATGCCGTCTTTATTTGGTGATGAATTTAATGGTGCAGGATGGAAACATTCTGTTCCGGTAAATGTTAAGGAAAAGGAGAAAGAATACTTGTTAGAAGTGGTTGCTCCGGG
>JBQCHB010000466.1:0-2559 GCA_051955075.1 Flavisolibacter sp. | reverse complement strand
TCCAAAAAGGAATTACCAATATACGAAATTAAACGCCTCGTGTTTATAATTCATTTTGAAAAAAATTATGATCTACGGGAAGGAAAAATCAACAGTTCTTTTTTCCTGTTGACTTTGCATGGCCAGTTCTATAATACGCACGGTATTCCTTGCCTGTAGAGGTGTTACGATAAGATCTTCCTTTCCCAAAATGGTATGATATACGTTGCGATAATACGCTGCGTAGTCCCCTTTTTCACTTTCAATTTTTCCAACAAAATGTTGGCCGTTTATATCCGTATTCAGCGTTCCCCATAATTCGCGAGGTTCGATACCCCAGTCAGCTTTGGTCAATGAATTAAATCCGGCTTTGAGCGCTTCTTCCTGCACATCCAGGCCATACTTTACAAAAGAGCCCTCATTGCCCAAAAGAATGAACCGCGGCAAGGGTTCTCTTACCAGCATGCCTCCTTTTATTGACGCTTTAATACCCGGATAATGGAGAATCACTTCAAAATTATCTACCGCTTTTCCTCCTTTTCGTTGCATGCGTAAATCTGCAGTGATGGCTTCGGGTAATCCAAACAAAACCTGCACCTGGTCAATAAGGTGCGAGCCTAAATCATATAATATCCCGGTGCCCGGCCCATCTTCTTCGCGCCAGGCATTGGGTTTTAAATAATTCCTGAAACGGTCGTAGCGGCTTTCCAATTCAACGATATCGCCCAAAAATTGGTTACTGATTATTTTTTGAAGCGTATGAAAATCGCTGTCAAACCGCCTGCTGTGATATACTGATAATACCAGGTTTTTACTTGCTGCCAATGCAATCAATTCATCCGCCTCTTTGGTATTGATGGTAAATGGTTTATCAACCACCACATGTTTGCCCGCCTGCAAAGCCTGCATTGCCAGCGAATGATGCGAGGTATTAGGGGTAGTAATAACCACCAAATCAATATTTGCATCATCAAAGATTTCTTCTGAGTTAGTTACCACGGCGGCTCCCGGATATTTTGCTTTCACTACGGCCACCTGTTCGGGCTTTGTGGCCCTTATTTTCACCAATTCCAAGCCCTTTACGGTGGTTAGTATGGGCGCATGAAATATTTGCCCACCCACTCCAAATCCAATTAAGCCAGCCCTGATTACTTTTTCCATTCTTTTAAATTATAGATTAAAGACCAAATCCTTTTTAGCAAAAGCTCCTGCAGTACCTTGTTGAATGGTAAAGCAGGAACCGAAAATATAGAACAATTTTTTATGCAAGCCTGCAAAAAGTTTCTGATGGAGAAATTTACACGAATGATTAAAACTCTCTTACATCTTTGTCGCAGTTGCTTGCCATCCATTAGCCACATCCAATGTCAGTTTTATTTCTACAGGTTGTGAGGGCGCTATTGATTTTTTCTTTGACTCCGGTTTTACAATGGGTTGAAATTTTGCTTCCAGGTAGTCATTCATTGCCGGGTTGCTCAAATAGTATTGTAATGCCTGCGGGCGGTACGCGCGTTCTACCGGCGCTGGCAATAATTGGGTACTGTTGTTGCGATCCAGTAATAACATCCCTTCTTTATGCACCCAGTTAAAAAATAAATTGCCTTCGTTCATTTGTTGTAATACAAACCCTAGCGGATGGATCAACATATTTACTTTTCCGAAGTGGGAAATCATTTCCTGTATTTCTTGCCGTTTGTCTTCATCCGCTACCGTAGTATCTGGCGTAATAATTAGCAGCTCACAGGTAAAGCGCCGCTCTTCTTCAAACTGTTTTCTGGCAAAAACAGAGCGTTGAATGCAAATATTGGTTTGGCAACCAAAGCAATAAATAATAAGCGGGTTGAGCTGGTTGGCAACCAGTTTTTTAATGCAATGGATGGCATTTTGTTCTTTACCATTCAGTTGACTGATATAATTTTTCATGTCTGTAAGATTTTATATTATTAAAAGATTCATGCTTCTTGATTTTATATTGCCCTTGCACTTAGCTTGCCTTACGCCTTTCCCTGTTTCCCTTTCGCCTTGCGCCTTCCGCATCCACGCAGTTGTCTGAACCATGATTTTGGGGAGTAAAGGTGCTCATGATGCACTACGCCAAACTGAAATTGTTTTCAAAAAAAGCGACTTACAAAAGTCCGGCCCCTTCGCTTTGGTAACTCCCCCAAAGTGTTCCTGGCTGTCGTTTGTTGAGCGATGGTTAATTAGAATTCAATAGTTCTGCCTCTGACTTCTGCCTGCGCATTCAGCAGCAACATTCAGCGTTAAACACATTCTTCCATTAGCATATTAGCTAATCAGCACATCAGCTAATTACCCCTGTTCTTAAGTAGTCCGCCGATATGAGTTACCTCCCTTACATTGATTAAATGCGCCGCCTCTGCCAGTTTCACAAGATGTGAATACATGGCTATCATCTCCAGGCCAAGTTCTCCGTTGCATTTCGACAGGGCAGCATCAACAATTTCCTCCAGATCATGAACCCATGCATCTAAATCCTGGTATTTAAAGAATTTTCTAAACACTTTATACGGATTGCAAAACTCCTTCATGGATAAGAAGTGAGGGAAATCTTCCCCAGTC
>JBQCHB010000465.1:0-5017 GCA_051955075.1 Flavisolibacter sp. | reverse complement strand
GCTTCATTAACGCTGCAGGCAAGTCGGCACAAAAGCCGGGATGCACTTTAGAGGTTTGCACTACTGTGCTGCGGGTAGCAGTGAGCCAGCGGAAACGCGACGGCAGATCTAACGCAGCAATAGGGCCTCCTTCTGCATTGCCCTGGCATATACGTTCAATAGCCAGAAAATGTTCCTTGATTTCAGCAATATCTGTAGCTGGAGAAAAAACCTTAATCCTTTCTTCATTCAGTTCATATACAGCTTGCAAAAATTTTGCCTTTTTCGAAAAAAGAATAACACCTGCATTGAGAAATTCTTCCCTTTCCACCCGCGGCACAATGCGGATAACAGCGTACTCAAATAATTGCTTTTCTTGCATGCTGCGCTTCTTTTAAAAAAATGGAAGAATGAGAAAGGCGTGTCAACAAAAAATCTTTGTACACTTTACGATTGGCAGCCACATCGGGCAATGCTTCTGATATAAGCCATTCATCGGGAATCAAATCAACAATGGCATCAAGGCACTGGGCTGTAAGAATGGGGCGAAACATTTCATCTGCTTTTTCCAGCTCGCCTGCCCAAGGCAGCAATACATGATCTTTCACCTGCACAAAAGGCTTTCTTGCCTGCTCCTCCCAATTATTCCATGAATGATGAAAATAGAGCGCCGCACCGTGATCGATCAACCATAATTCTTTATGCCACATCAGCATATTGGTATTTCGTGCCGTACGGTCAACGTTGGTAATAAAGCAATCGAGCCATACAATTTGCGAGGCCGTCAAAGCATTAACTTTTGTTACTGCAGGATCAAAACTGATAGCGCCGGAAAGGTAATGCAAGCCGAGATTTAATCCTTCGCTGAACTTAAGCAAATCCTGGATTTCTTCATCTGGCTCTGTTCTTCCAAAAGCCGGGTCAACGGTAGCGAAAACTATTTCGGGCACACGAAAGCCAAGAGCACGGGCAATTTCGCCACCGATCAATTCTGCAATTAATGCTTTGATGCCTTGTCCTGCGCCGCGAAACTTGAGCACATATAAAAATCCGTCATCAGCTTCGACAATAGCGGGAAGCGAACCGCCCTCGCGCAACGGTGTAACATAGCGGCTTACGTCAACAGTTCTTATTTGCAATTCGTCCATGTAAAAATCAAAGACCGGAAATTAGACAAAATTTCAGAAGTGTTGTTGTTACAATTTAGCAATGAGATGCGTTTATTTATAAATGATTCTCTTAAACGTCAGACAAAACTCATGTTCCAATAAAGTGTTTTTAGGTAACCTCTACAATTTTTGGGAAGTTGTCTTCAAACATCCGGAGCACTTATTCAAACCGGCTTAGAAAGCATGGGCTTAAGCAAATGATTGAACGTATTCCTTAAATACTTTTTCAATTCCTGGTTTTAAAGAAATCTTAGCTTTCCAACCTAAGGTGTTCAATTTAGAAACATCCATAAGCTTTCTCGGCGTTCCATCGGGTTTGGAAGTGTCGAAAACCAGATTTCCTTTATATCCTGTAATTTCTCTGATCATTTCAGCAAGGTCTTTAATTGAAATGTCTTCGCCAACGCCAATGTTTATTAAACCTTCTTCATTGTAGCATTGCATCAAAAAATAACAAGCATCAGCCAAATCATCCACGTGCAAAAATTCTCGTCTCGGTGTTCCTGTACCCCAAACAACAACTTCATTTTCTTCTCTCAGCTTTGCTTCATAAAGTTTTCGTAACAATGCAGGAAGAACATGACTATTGTTCAGGTCGTAATTATCGTTAGGTCCGTATAAATTTGTGGGCATTGCCGAAATAAAATTGCAACCGTACTGATAGCGATAGGCATCGCACAACTTGATACCGGCAATTTTTGCAATAGCGTAAGGTTCGTTTGTATATTCCAATGCTCCGGTTAAAAGATATTCTTCTTTCAAAGGCTGAGGGGCCATTTTAGGATAAATACATGAAGATCCAAGAAATAATAATTTTTTTACCCCGCTTTTGTATGCCTGATGAATAACATTACTTTCAATCATTAAATTGTCATAAAGAAATTCAGCACGATAAATGTTATTAGCATGAATACCCCCAACTTTAGCAGCAGCAAGAAAAACATAGTCCGGCTTTTTGCTTTCAAAAAAAGCACTTACCGCCAGCTGGTTTCTTAAATCCAACTCTGCTGAAGTTGCCAGAACGAAATTGCTATATCCTTCTTTTTGTAGCTTTCTTAAAATAGCGCTGCCTACCATTCCCCGATGACCAGCTATATAAATTTTATCTTGTTTTTCCATTACTCATATTGACGGCTTACAGTAAATCCCGACTCTATTAATACTTTTTCTTGTTTAAATGCATGCAAATCTGCTTCAACCATTTCTGTCACAAGGTCGTCTAAGCTATACTTTGGTTTCCACCCTATTTTATATGCCTTTGAAGCATCACCAATAAGCAAATCAACTTCTGTTGGACGGAAATAAGCAGGGTCAATTTTCACCACCTCCTGCCCTTTTTTAAAAGCATATTCATCGGTACAGGAATCAACAACTCCAATTTCATTTACACCTTCACCTTTGAATATTAATTGCACTCCTACTTTTTTAAACGCCATACTGATAAAATCACGAACCGATGTAGTGATACCCGTAGCTATTACATAATCTTCCGGCGTATCCTGCTGCAGTATTAGCCACATAGCTTCCACATAATCTTTAGCATGTCCCCAATCTCTTTTGGCGTCAAGGTTCCCCATAAACAACTTATCAGTTAACCCCAACGCCAGTTGCGCTACAGCTCTTGTTACTTTACGGGTTACAAAAGTTTCTCCACGCAGTGGACTTTCGTGGTTAAATAAAATTCCATTACAAGCATACATACCATAAGCTTCCCGGTAATTAACTGTGATCCAATAAGCATATAGTTTTGCGACCGCATAAGGCGAACGTGGATAAAATGGCGTCGTTTCTTTTTGTGGAATTTCCTGGACCAAACCATATAACTCAGAGGTTGAAGCCTGGTAGATTTTTGCTTTCTTCTCCATCCCCAACAAGCGGACAGCTTCCAATATTCTCAGTGTTCCAACGCCGTCGGCATTAACAGTATATTCAGGTGTATCAAAACTCACTTTTACATGGCTCATAGCACCGAGGTTGTAAATTTCGTCCGGTTGCACTTCCTGTATAATTCTAATAAGATTGGTACTATCAGTTAAGTCGCCATAATGAAGCTTAAAATGAACATTTTTTTCATGTGGGTCCTGGTACAGATGGTCAATGCGATCTGTATTAAATAGAGAACTTCTTCTTTTAATACCATGAACGGTGTATCCTTTGTTGAGCAAGAACTCGGACAGATAAGCTCCATCCTGACCGGTGACACCTGTTATCAAAGCGATTTTAGACATTTGAATAATTTGTAGTTACACTTCAACAATGCGTTCCATTTTGCTTTTGAGTAACCGCAAAAGTATTAAAATGTGCTGCAATTATGATTTGCGAAAACGCATGCTGGTTTGGTTTTCTTAATTCAAGCAGTTGGGCCATTTAATATACCAAAGGCTTTAACTACCACATATTGCCTGCAAATTCTCCTAAATTTGCCAACTTCAAAATAATCCAGGTTAAATATGTATCAGCCTTTGGTTTCAATTGTTACAATCGTTTATAATGGTGAACAATATCTGGAACAGACCATCCAAAGTGTATTACAACAGAGCTATGCCAATATTGAATACATTATTATCGACGGGGGCTCAAAGGATGAAAGTGTGAACATCATAAAAAAGTATGAAAATAAATTGGCCTACTGGATAAGCGAAAAAGACAAAGGTGTTAGCGATGCTTTTAATAAAGGAATTGCCAAAGCAAACGGTGAAATTATTGGGCTAATTAATGCTGATGATTGGTACGAAATAGACACAGTAGAAAAGATAGTGTCTATCATTAACAAATTTGATATTGCTTATGGCGATCTTAGGCTATGGAAAAACGAAAAGCCTGAAGTAGTTTTCAAAGGAGAACATAATTATTTACAAAATGAAATGACGTTGACGCATCCGACGGTTTTCATTAAAAAATCTATTTACCAGCAATACGGTTTGTTCGATCTTAACTATAAATATGCAATGGATTATGATCTTTTGTTACGACTGAAATTAAAAGGATGCAGTTTTATTCATGTACCAGATGTTTTAGCCAACATGAGATGGGAAGGAATAAGTGATCAGCAATGGCTTAAAGCGTGTAAAGAAGTTGCAGCTGTAAAGGACAAATACATGCCCCACAAAAAATTATCCAACAAATTATATTTCTTTAAACAAATAGCTGTTATTGCTGTCGGCAAATTCTTACAACAAATTCACTTGGATAAGGTAGTACGTTTTTATCGAAGTACTTTGTCACCGGTAAAAAAAAGGTACTAACCTTATTATTCATCAACAGTTGCCTGCTTCAAACTTAGCAAAGGAAAAAAAAGAAAAAGCAAGATAGTGTATTGAGATGAAGTAATAGATTCAGTGAATCCAAAAGCAATAATGGACATAAAAAAAATCAATGCATTAAACTTACGCCGCTTTATCGCATACACAAGAAAAAGCGCCATGGCCAATAAAAGAAAAAATAATCCTACACATCCAGACTCCAATATTGTTTGTAAATACACGTTATGACAATTAAAATTCCAGAACCCTGTGTCGGCTTTTCCATCGCCTAAATACATGTCCATCTCTTTATACTTTTGATTTAATTCATGTTGTGCATCGCCTGGGCTCACGCCTATTGCCCATGCTTTTCGTTCGTTCAATATTTCGTACGTGAACCTCCAGGTAAGCAGCCTGAATTGCAATCCATTGAAATAAATAGCAGGAGAAAATTTCTTCTGTTGAAATAGCTCACTGTTCCCCTCGGCCAGGTCAGCGAACCTGTCTTTCACAGGATTATTCGTTGTTGAAATAATAGTAATAACCGCTACTAAAGCAATAAGCGATAAATAAAATGCCCATGGCTTTTTATTATTTTTCCAGCGACGAGACAGAAATATAATAAAG
>JBQCHB010000464.1:0-4997 GCA_051955075.1 Flavisolibacter sp. | reverse complement strand
TTGCTCAAAATCACCTCGTTCATCCTTTCCCTGTATTCGTTGAATTCGTTTACCAGGTCTGCCATTCTCTCTTTTTTTATGGTGCTGCAAAAATAACGATAGAAAAGCTGCAAATCATTGTTTGAACCTTAAGGCGGGATTTTTGTATAAATTCATTCAAAATTTTAACGCTTTATGAAAAAGTCTTTGCTCGTTACGCTGGGTTTAATAGCTATGGTAGCCCTGTCGCTTGCCTTTACCAAACAGGAAGACCCGACGTATAAAAACCTTAAGATCTTGCCGAAAGACATTACCAAGGAACAACTGGACAGCGTGATGCATCATTTTACCGCCTCGCTGAATGTAAAATGTAACTTTTGCCATGTAAGAAACGAAGAAGCCAAGACATGGGATTTTGCATCGGACGATAATAAGCACAAGCTGGTAGCAAGAGATATGATGAAAATGATGGACAAGATCAACGATAAATACTTTAATGTAACCGGCGCCAAAAAAAGTTTGGATGCACAACTGATGGTTACCTGCTACACCTGCCATCATGGCTCAACAGATCCGGTTACCAAAGCACCGCCAAGACAACCGCAACCAAAGGCTCCACTGCCCGACTCGATAAAAATCAATAAAGATTCTACCAGCAAAAATTAATTGTATGAACGCCAGTTTTGATTTTGGAATGATCGGCATTGGTGTAATGGGCAGCAATCTTTTGCTGAACATGGCCGATAATGGCTATGCCGTTATTGGATTTGATCTGAAACAGGAAAGAGCAGACAAGTTAGAAGCAGCCGCCAAACCCGGCACCACAGTAAAAGGCACAATTGATATTGCGGAAATGACCGCCGCATTAAAAAAGCCACGTAAAATAATGATGCTGGTGCCTGCCGGTAAACCTGTAGATGATGTGATCGAAAATCTTTTACCGCATTTGGAAAAAGATGACATTGTAATCGACGGTGGCAACTCGTATTATAAAGACACGATCAAACGAATTAATTACCTGCAGGATAAAGGCATCCACTTTTTTGGAATGGGTGTGTCGGGTGGCGAAGCCGGTGCTCGTTTTGGTCCCAGCATGATGCCCGGTGGTGATGAAGCAGCTTACCAATATTTGAAACCCATATTGGAAGCCATTGCGGCAAAAGCAGGCGGCGTGCCCTGTGTAGCTTATATGGGCAATAATGCCGCAGGCCACTATGTAAAAATGGTGCACAATGGAATTGAATACGCCATGATGCAGATGATCAGCGAAGCGTACGACCTTTTGCATCGTGGTGCAGGTATAGACAATAAAGAACTGCACAATATTCTTTTAAAGTGGAACGAAGGCCAACTGCAATCTTTTTTAATAGAGATCACAGCCGAAGTATTTAAAACCGGGGATGCAGAAACAAACGATCCCAACGATTTTTTAGTAGATAAAATCTTAGACCAGGCAGGATCAAAGGGCACGGGCAAATGGACCTCGCAGGATGCTATGGATCTTCCTGTTTCAATTCCTACCATTGATATGGCCGTTGCCATGCGTGACCTTTCTGTTTATAAGGAACAAAGAACAAAAGCAGCACAGTTGTATCAACCATCCATCAACAAAATAAAGTTAACAGAAGATATATTGACCGATCTTGAAAATGCATTGGCTTTTTGTTTTGCTATTGCTTATGCACAGGGTTTAAGCATGCTGGCAAAAGCATCAGGAGCATTAAATATGAACATTCCGCTGCCATCTGTTATCCAGGTATGGAAAGCAGGCTGCATCATACGCTCTGCCCTGCTTGGCAATTTTACCGATGCATTTACAACCCAGCCAACACTGCCTAATCTTTTACTGGATAAAGAAATTGCAGCTTTATTGAAGAATAGGGAGGACAGTGCAAGGCACATTGTATCATTAGCCGTGCAATCAAAAATTCCGGTAGCCGGCATCAGCAGTGCATTGGCCTACTACGATGCTTATTTGAGTGAAAGGCTTCCAACCAATTTGATCCAGGCCCAACGTGATTATTTTGGTGCACACACTTACAAACGCATCGATAAGGAAGGCGTGTTTCATACCGAATGGCATGTGGAGGGTTGAGTAGGTTGATAAGTTGACCGGTTAAAAGGTTGAAGGGTCGTTCGTTTAATTAATAACTTCATAATATGAATGAAAAAGCACACCAAAGCTTTACAGAATTAGAAGTTTGGAAGAAAGCGAGAATACTGAAAAACGAGATTGCTGAATTAATTAAAGCTTTCCCTTCCGAAGAAAGATTCCGTTTGTGCGATCAGATCATTCGGTCTACAAGGTCAATTAACACAAATATTTCAGAAGGTCATGGCCGTTATACCTTTAAAGACCAACTCCATTTTTGCATACAAGTGAGGGGCTCTTTGAGTGAAACTTACAATCATTTAATAGATGCACTTGACTGTAAGTTTATTGATGAAGTCCAGCTTAATTACTATAAATCAAAAATTGATGAAGTAGAAAAGTTATTAAACGGCTACATAGCTTATCCCAGGAAGAATTTATAAACACCCAACCTATCAACTTAATCAACTCTTCAACCGATCAACCAATGAACAAACAACCCACCATCATTTTCATCTTCGGCGGCAGTGGTGATCTTACGTATCGCAAACTGATGCCGGCCCTGTACAATCTTTATCTCGATAAATACCTGCCCGAAAAGTTTTTGATCGTTGGCATCGGCCGCACCGATTTCACTAACACTACCTTTCGCAGTCATACAAAAAAAGGAATTGAAGAGCACTCACGCAGGCCCGGCTGTGTACAAATAGCATGGAAAGAATTTTCTTCCCATATCGAATATTTCAAAGCCGACCTGGAAAACGATCGCACCTATAAAACAATAGGCAGCCGCATCAAAAAAACAGAAGAAGAATGGAAGACGAAAGTCACAACGGTATATTACATGTCGGTAGCCCCGCAACTGGCGCCAACCATTGCTGAAAAACTGCACAAAGCAAAGCTTACAGTGCACCCTTCCCGTTCACGCATGGTGTTTGAAAAACCATTTGGACACGATTTACAAAGTGCTACCGATTTGAATATTCGCCTTGGGCATTTGTTCAAAGAAGAACAGATCTATCGTATTGATCACTACCTGGGCAAAGAAACCGTACAAAATATTTTAGCGCTTCGGTTTGCCAATGGCTTGTTCGAGCCTATTTGGAACAGCCGTTATATAGATTATGTGCAAATTACTGCTGCCGAAGATATTGGCGTGGAAGACCGCGGCAGCTACTACGAAAATTCAGGTGCATTGAGAGATATGGTGCAAAACCACATCCTGCAATTGCTTTGCATGGTAGCCATGGAAGCGCCGGTTTCTTTTGATGCTGATGAAATACGCAACAAAAAATTAGATGTGCTGCGGGCCATTCGCATCTGGAAAAAAGATGAAGTGCACAAGAATGCGGTGCGTGGACAATACGGCAGTGGCTGGATGGAAGGAAAGCAAATGAAGGCTTACCGCGAAGAAAAAAAGGTGTCGCCGCAATCGAACGTAGAAACATTTGCCGCTGTAAAATTTTATGTAGATAACTGGCGGTGGAAAGATGTGCCGTTTTACGTACGCACGGGCAAGGCCCTGCATGCTAAAATGACCAATGTTACGATTCAGTTCAAGCCGGCGCCTCAATATGCTTTTCCACCCGAAGCGGGAGAAACCTGGCGGCCCAACCGCTTAACCATTAGCATACAGCCGGAAATGGACATACGGCTGCGCTTCCAGGCCAAGCAGCCCGGTCCGCACATGGTGCTGCGGCCGGTTGATATGATCTTTAGTTATACAGAATCTTATGGCGATAACCAACCGGAAGCTTATGAAACGTTGTTGGAAGATGTCATTGAAGGCAACGCAACGCTGTTCATGCGTGCCGACCAGGTGGAAGCTGCATGGAAAATTATTGAACCCATTTTAGAAACCTGGCAAACCCGCATTCCTGTTGATTTTCCCAACTATGCACCAGGCTCCTGGGGACCAGAAGATGCCGAAGCATTGATTGCCAAAGATGGTCATCACTGGGTTACAATCCCCGAAGACAAAAAAGAAAATAAGTAAAGCTGCTGGCAATTGAATTAAACTGCGGCGTACGAAAAGAACACAAGGAAACCAAGCGACGGTGCTGCTTCATCCTGAGCAAAGCCGAAGAGTGTGTCAAGGCAAAAGTGGAATAAGACAATAAGAA
This sequence comes from Flavisolibacter sp., assembly GCA_051955075.1. Classification (GTDB taxonomy): domain Bacteria; phylum Bacteroidota; class Bacteroidia; order Chitinophagales; family Chitinophagaceae; genus Flavisolibacter. Next base: position 803 of record JBQCHB010000464.1, on the reverse strand, counting down.
TGGTGGACAAAAATCCATAACTAGAAGACTGTTCACTGCTACAACCGATCCGACAAGCCTCTAAAATTAAAAAGCCCAACCATAGGGTACGGTTGGGGCTTTTTTCATCCATCCTTGTTTGCGTCCAAATCAGCCGTTAAGTATTGTCGATCCGTGCAAATACTGCTGAGAAGGATAATAGATAAACAAGGTAGTTCCGTCTTTAATATAATTGATCACTTTTGAGGCTACTTGCTGCGGCACTGCAGGGCAACCAAAGCTTCTGCCCATGTAAGCGGCATCAGCCCTTTGGTCTCCAATATAAGGAGCGCCATGCACCACCACTGCCCTGGCTTCAGCATTATCATTAAAGCCTTTGTCAAGGCCAGATAGTCTTAACGACAGGCCGTGCTTTCCCATATAAGTTTGCTTTGTTACATAAAAGCCAAGGCTGCTTTGCAATGATTGAAGACGATTGGAAAAACGTTGTGCATATTCCAGTCCGGAATTTTTTCCATGCGCCACATACGTATTCATCAGCACTTTATAATTCTTTACATCAATCACATACATGCGTTTGCTATCGGAAGGTTGGCTGAAATCGCATACAGTTAAAATGTCGGGGTTATTGACCATGCCCTTCTCTTCTAATTTTTGTTGGCCTTCGTAAGCATAGGTCAACGCATCCTTGTTCAAACCAAGCTCATCTAATTGAAGACTGTCATAAATAGTAGCGGCAGCGGCTTCTGCACTGGAAGTTGTGGCAGCAACATTGCTAACTGTAGCAATGGATTTAACTGCTTTTAAATTTTTATTACTACCAG
>JBQCHB010000463.1:0-2682 GCA_051955075.1 Flavisolibacter sp. | reverse complement strand
GGTGGCTATGTAAGCACTTATATTGGCTACAACGAAGCGCTGAGTCATTTGATTTATGCAGGTTCCGATTTTTTACTGATGCCCAGTCGTGTAGAGCCGTGTGGCCTCAATCAAATGTATGCTTTGCGCTATGGTACGGTGCCTATGGTGAGGAGCACAGGCGGACTGAAGGACACGGTAAAAGATTTTGGCGACTGGCAGGGTTATGGCATTCGCTTTAATAATGCTGATGTAAATGACATCACATATTCCGTTGGAAGGGCTATTGATCTTTATAACAACAAAAAAGATTTATACAACTGGATGCGCAGCTACATGATGCATATTGATCATTCATGGGACAGCTCTGCGCAGGATTATATTGATTTATATGAATCGTTGCAGTGAAAAGTTGAAAGATTGATAAGGTGAAAAGTTCTTTGAAGAACATTATGTAACCGGCAATAGAATTTACTATTGAGCGTCTGTTGTGTCACTCACTTGTACGTTCAATAATTCTACTGAGCTTTTTTAGTAACGCAAAGAACGCTAAGTTGTTCGCAAAGAAGCGCAAAGCCTTTGCTCCCGATAGCTATCGGGATTTGCGTTTCCTTTGTGCTCTTTGCGTTACTGCTTTCTCATTGCTCAATAGAATTTCTGCAGATGCAGTGTGCGACGCAAGGAACGATTTATAGTAGCCAAAAGCCGGTATCATAAAAACTTAATTCGATCTTCATGAAATTCTAAAACAAGAATTCTTAATTTCAGCCTGAGTAATTATAAATTGAAGAACTATGAGCAAGCAAATGTTATCAGTTATTTTGGGAGGAGGTGCAGGAACAAGATTATATCCGCTAACAGCAAGCCGTTCAAAACCGGCAGTGCCTATTGCAGGTAAATACCGTTTGGTGGATATTCCTATTTCGAATTGTTTAAACTCGGGCATCACTCGGATGTTTGTACTAACGATGTACAACTCGGCATCGCTGAACAGGCATATTAAAAACACGTATCATTTTAGTGCTTTTAGTTCGGCATTTGTTGACATTCTGGCCGCAGAACAAACACCAGATAACCCAACATGGTTTTTAGGAACCGCCGATGCCGTTCGGCAAGGACTCCGGCACATTGCACCGTTCGACAGTGAGTATATTCTTATTCTGTCAGGCGATCAATTATACCAGATAGATTTCCAGGAAATGCTGGCCCATCATAAAGAAAAAGGTGCTGATGTTACCCTGGCAACGATTCCTGTAACAAAAAAAGAAGCATCTGAATTCGGTATTTTAAAGACTGAAGACGGTATGATCACTTCTTTTATTGAAAAACCAAAAACAGGTCTGGAAGAATGGATCAGTGATACTGGCGACGAAATGCGCAGTAAGGGAAAAGAATACCTGGCATCAATGGGCATTTATCTTTTCAACCGCCAGTTATTATTTGATATACTTCAAAGAGATTTTAAGGATGCCGCCGATTTTGGGAAAGAGATCATTCCTCAATCTATTGGACGCTATAAAGTAGCCAGTTACCAGTACGAAGGTTATTGGGAAGATATTGGAAATATCCCTGCTTTCTTTCATGCCAACCTTGGATTGACAAAAGAATTGCCCGAATTTAATTTGTTTGACAACACCCGCACTATTTACACCCGTGCCCGCATGTTGCCGCCGGCAAAGATCAGTGGTACAAGATTAGATCATAGCGTTATTGCAGATGGTTGCATCATCAATGCTGCCCATATTGAAAACGCAGTTATTGGCATTCGCTCCCGCATTGGAAATGATACTACATTAATCAACACCTACATGATGGGTAGCGATTATTATGAAACCCTTGAAGACATTGCAGTAGATATTGAACACGGCATTCCGCAACTGGGTATTGGCAGCCGTTGTACTATTCAAAATGCCATTATTGATAAAAACTGCCGCATTGGCGATGATGTACGCATCATTGGTGGCGAACACATTGAAGATGGCGATTCTCCATTGTATACAGTGAAAGACGGTATCGTTGTATTGAAGAAAGGAGCTGTGGTGCCCAATGGATTTAGTATTGGCGGATAAAGGGGTTAATAGAGAATGGCGAGTGGTGAGTAATTAATATGACATTGATTATTTCTTACCAACTATTACTAACCACTTGCTTCTTCAAACAATTGTGTAACAAAAACACATTATTCAGTTTTACTTATTAACTTTCGGCAATCAAATTCTAATGATTGCTTATGGCTTCTATTTCCGTTTCACCTTCCGGTGCAATAACCAAACCTAAGCTTAGTCTTTCGCAGATCATCAACATGAGTGTAGGTTTTTTTGGAATCCAGTTTGGGTGGGATTTACAAAGAGCCAACATGGGCCGCATTTATGAAAATTTAGGAGCCAATCCTGATCAGATTCCGCTTTTATTTTTAGCAGCACCGTTGACTGGTTTATTAATACAACCCATCATCGGTTACATGAGTGACAGAACCTGGCACCCAAAATGGGGCAGAAGAAGACCTTATTTTATGATCGGTGCCATTCTCAGTTCCATTGCTTTGATCTTTATGCCACACAGCAGCACGTTGTTTATGGCCGCTGGATTGCTTTGGGTGATGGATGTTTTTGGAAATGTGTCAATGGAGCCGTTCCGTGCTTTTGTAACAGATAAGCTTCCAGACTCGCAGGTAAACAGGGGTTTCATTATGCAAAGTTTTAT
>JBQCHB010000462.1:0-2770 GCA_051955075.1 Flavisolibacter sp. | reverse complement strand
CCATAAATACGGCGGTATAAATTTTGAAACAGATAACACTTCACGTAATTTATTTAAGGTAGATTTGCTAATGTTAGGTGAAGGTTATCACAACAATCACCACAAATATCCATCCCGCAGCAATTTTGCTATGAAAAAAGGTGAGTTCGATCCTGTTTACCCGTTTGTTGTACTCTTCAATAAATTGAAAATTATCCGGATCAACAATCAAAAGCCTTTATCAGCAGAAGATTGATACAGGATTAATAAAATGTAAACAATTAGAGTCCGGTTTTGTACACGGTTTTCTATCATTAAGCGTTATCAGCATTATTATGAGTACTTATTTTTCGAAAGTGATTAAAGCAGGAGAGAGACAGAGAGAGTTTAATTTTCGCCAGCTTTCCGCCGGCGCCGACATGAAATATCATGTAGACGTTCCCGACGATAAAGGCAACCGTATTATTTTCCAGATGTATAAAGATGTGGAAGGAAGATGGAAAACCTCTGCTTCGGTTTTACCGCTGTGGATTCACAATGCCGAAGAAATACTAAGCGATGTGATCACAGAACAAATGCTGGAAGAACAGCAACTGGTAAAAAAGAAATAACCTTGCATTTGATATTGCATTGAAAGGAGATAGCGCAGGCTATCTTTTTTTATTTAATAGCACGAAATGTTCAATGCTCAGTTGTCAACGCACCTTTTCTGCTATCCAACTTTTGCTTAATGGCTCATTGAAAACTGAACATTGCGCATTGAACATTCTACATTCTTCATTCCTTGTTCCTTGTTCGATATTCATAAGTTGCTACATTTACCGTTATGGAACTACCAATAGACAACGAGCAGGAAGCCGCCATTGCCATTTTATTTTCAAGCGCCATGCAACATGGCGAAACCATATCTGAACAGCAAATAGAGCATCTTTCAAGAGCAGTTGTACTATGCAGCAAGTTCAGGGGATATGAACTGAACGAGCTGACAAGAAAAGCCATCTCCCTGCAGGCTACCTATCAAAGCCAGGAGATCGTGGAGCATTGCGCTGCTTATATTTCAAACGACTTCAGGGAAACGCTTTTTGCTATGGTGAGCGAAGTGATTTTACTGGATGGGCAGATCAGCGATGAAAAAACAAAAACCTTTGCCATGCTGGCCCTGTATCTTGATATACCAATGGAAAGAATGAAAATGATACTGGCCACTTATCTCATCCGCAATAAGTGGAACGTGGAAGTGGTGGATTGAGCAGGATGGAAGCAGTGCTCTTTCAGTCAAAGTTTATCGCCTGTATACATCAAGCCAGCTTGTAAATAAATTCTTCTATTTCTGCCTGTCGTGCATTGGCAAAACCTTTGTCTTTGCCGATCCTTACAAAACCACACTTCTCCAAGACCCTTTGCGAACCAAAATTGTCAAATGCCACCCGCCCCAAAATAGGCCTGGTGCTTTCAATTTCTAAAAAGTTTTTAAGTGCAGTGGAAGCAACGCCTTTACCCCAAAAGTTTTTGTCGATCCAATAGGTGATCTCCGCATCGCCTTCTATTTCAAACTTTGAAATGCTGCCCACAATAACGTTGTCAAGCAATATGGTGCGCATGTTGATCACCGGGTCGCTCAACAGCTTTGTGTATTTGCTGAGGTAGGCCGGTTTATCTGTCGGGTCTTTAGGTGTAAAAGCGGCTAAGTAAATGGCTTCTTCATCCAACTGAAAGTTGAAGAAACACTCCAGGTCATCTATCGTTGCCTGTCGTAAAATTATATTACTGGTGGTTGTCATTATTTTTGAGTTTTTCCCGTTGAGGACATTCGGTATTTACAAACTTAGCAACTTTACTTTGGCAACCGCAGGCTTATTTGATCGTTCTGCTACGGGTTCCCGCAGAAGCAGTTTTTAGGTAGTAACTATTTTGGCGGGGGGACCGTCGAGAAAGAAATATTCTTCTGTTTGGCATTGTTCATCAGCCACCATATTGCAAAGCCACAAATTGCACGAGGCTTTCTATTTCGCTCTTTGCAAATAGACCAAATTTGTCGTGCCATTCTTGTTGTGTGTCTTTCGATGTCCGGTTGTCTCGTCAATTACGTAAAACTTAGAACGTTTTCTTATAAGTGCTTTTGGTCTCAATACCACTCTGCTTGCGGCAAGCCGAATATCTATTGGAACTTGCTTATTCTGTTCTTTATAAGATGCAAATATTGTCTCGTAGTTGTTGTAGTCATACTTTAAAGAAATTGTGTCACCTTGAAACTTATAAGTTCCTGCTGCTGTGTCCGAAGAAATGTGGCCGTGAAATTTCAAAGTGAAAGTCATATCAGGCTTAAGAACCAAGGCAAGCCCAGAGTAGTAACCGGTTGCGTAAAGAGTTTCAGTCAACGACTTGCCCTGTCCAAACGAAGTAATCCAGAATAGGGTCAACAAACAAAAACAGAATATGTTTGGTAGTGTTCGCATGCTTATGTACAACGTTTTACAGCTTTGTGAAGGCAGAGAATTAATGCTCAGTGACTTCATTTACTTGCTGTCGTTCAATAAAGATAATTTCTTGATTTTATATTCTTCAGCTGCTTTTACAAGGCTGCTCTTAGCGGCAGCTCCGTCCAATATTAGTGTCTTGCAACTTCTGCAACAAAACCTTTCGCTCCATTCGGTCGCCATTAAGGGCCATGCAAAATTGAAAAACCAGGAAGCTGCCTGCAAGGTAAATTTACTTTTATCGCAGCGTAATCATTACATGTTAAAAACGGGAAATTGCAGCTAACCTTAAGCAACAAGTGTAAAAAACCACA
>JBQCHB010000461.1:0-2784 GCA_051955075.1 Flavisolibacter sp. | reverse complement strand
AAAATGGTTTTCAAATAATTTTCTTCACTGGTTGTATAATTCAACTTGACTAATTTAAAATTTAGACAAATCTAAAAAAATAAATGAAATTACCCAATATGGGAATTGGCAGTATTTCTGTTATTTTACAGCAAATACGATCTATGAATAAGCTCGGCCTGGTTTTTTTCTGCTGCCTGTTGTTTGCCTGCCATAACAAAAAGGTTGCAGAAACGAAAGAAGATGAAAATGGATTTTCATACGAAAGTTTTTTAGAATTATTTCCTTCTGCTTCTTTGCCTTATAGCGTTAGTGATACGAGCTTAAGCAGGCCGAAAGACACTACAGCCATACGTTCTGCTGAATTTGCCCATTTGATTGCCGACTCGGTTAAAAACAAAATTTTTTCAAAAGGCAGTAAGATCAGGTATTACGCTTTGGCAAAGATCAAAGTGCCCAATGCAGAAACCTATTTTGTTGTGAGAGCTGTAAGCGGTTCTAAAAAAGCTGCACTTTTGTTATGTTACGATAAAGACGGCAACTATGGGGCTGCGCTTCCTTTTCTAATTCCTGATGATGATGCGGCTACTTCGCAAAGCAGTTCTATAGACAGGTCGTATACAATTTCAAGAAACATTTCTCGTAAAAAGAATGGCGTTGTTAATGCTGAAGGTAAAAACGTGTATGTATATAATAACGATGCAAAAGATTTTACGTTGATTATGACCGATGTGCTGGATGAACAAAACACAGCATTAGTGAATCCCATTGACACGCTGCCACGAACAAGAAAATTTGCTGGAGATTATGTACAGGGAAAAAGAAACATTATTTCTATCCGCAATGGCAGAACGCCAAACCAGGCTCTTGCTTTCCTTCACCTGGAAAAAGATGACGGAGAGTGCATTGGGGAACTAAAAGGAGAGATTTTATTTACGTCCTCTTCAACAGCTATTTACCGGCAGGGCGGCGATCCCTGCGTTTTGCAATTTTCATTTACCACATCTTCGGTTACACTAAAAGAAGAGCAGGGTTGTGGAAATCATCGTGGATTAAATTGCACATTAGATGGAACGTATTCAAAAAAGAAAGAGTCGAAATCAAAGAAATCTAAAAAGTAAAATAGAAACGGAATGGACTATAAGCTTTTAGCTGTGAGTTGACGACAACTGTATAGAATTGCAAAGTCCAATAGCAATAAAAAAACTTCAAAATCAACACCGAAGCGGGTTTTGAAAAACGTTACGGTTTTAAAAAAACTAACCTGCTTTATTGTGTAAATGCTACACGTTAATTTTATTTTCTTTACTTTGCCCAGTTATAAAAAAACAGAAGATGGATTTCAAATCATTTAAAGTTCCTTATCCAGTTGACGAACGTTATTCCAAACGAGTGGCTTATTTCTCCATGGAGTTTGCTATACACCAGCCTTTAAAAATATATAGTGGTGGTTTGGGTTTTTTGTCAGGCTCGCATTTGCGCAGCGCTTTTGAGCTTCGCCAAAATTTAATTGGCATTGGTATTTTGTGGAAGTACGGTTATTATGACCAGGCACGCAACCAGGATCAAACCCTGCAGGTGACCTGGATGGAGAAGCAATATAGCTTTCTTGAAGATACAGGCATCAAATTCGAAGTGACGATTCATGAGCACCCGGTATGGGTGAAGGTGATGTATTTGCCGCCACTTACTTTTAATTCTGCGCCGTTGTTTTTAATGACAACAGACATCCCGGAGAATGATTATATTTCTCAAACTATCACACACCGTTTATACGATGCCAATGTGGCAACCAAAGTAGCGCAGTTTATTTTATTGGGCGTTGGTGGCGCTAAGTTGTTAGACGAAATTGGTTTCGATCCGGAGGTATATCATTTGAATGAAGCGCATGGTGTGTCGGCTGCTTTTTATCTGTACCAGAAATACGGAAGAAAAAAAGAGGAAGTAAAAAAACGTTTGGTATTTACCACGCATACACCTGAAGAAGCGGGAAATGAAAAACACGATATTTATCTCTGCCATAAAATGAGTTATTTCTGTGGCTTATCGGTTGACGAAGTGAAGCAATTGACAGGTATGCCCGATGACCAGTTCAATCATTCGCTGGCTGCTTTGCGCTTTGCACGCATCGCTAATGGCGTTTCGCAATTACATGGCGAAGTATCACGCCACATGTGGCAGAAGTATGATGATATTTGTCCCATTATTGCCATTACCAATGCGCAAAACTGGCGGTATTGGTCCGACAAATTATTATATCGCTCCGGTGAAGAAGGCAACGACATCGTTTTTGACGACCGAAAAAAATGGATGAAGAAAAGGGCCTTTGAAATTGTAGCCGACCAGACGGGAAAAATTTTTGATCCTAATGTGTTCACTATTGTTTGGGCACGCCGTTTTGCAGGTTATAAAAGAGCAGGATTAATTACCACTGACAAAGAAAGGTTTGAAGCGTTGTTGAATAATCCTAAATACCCGGTACAAATTATTTGGGCAGGAAAGCCTTACCCGGTTGATTACCCGGCCATTTCGGAATTTAATCATTTGGTGCATTTGAGTAAAAATTACAAGAACGTCGCTGTACTTGTAGGCTATGAACTGGCTTTATCAAAACGGTTAAAGCAGGCAGCCGATTGCTGGTTGAACAATCCCCGTGTGCCCCGCGAAGCATCGGGTACCAGTGGTATGACTGCAGCAATGAATGGTGCTGTAAACTTTTCTACCAATGACGGGTGGATACCAGAATTTGTGCATGATGGTAATAATGGATTTGTAGTGCCACCAGCCGATTATATGAACATGACT
>JBQCHB010000460.1:0-4784 GCA_051955075.1 Flavisolibacter sp. | reverse complement strand
CTTCCAACCCGTTATTCAATTTAGCGACTTGTGCTTTTACTTCCGAATCCTCAATTTTTCTGAATAGAAGTTCCGGTGCGCGCAGACTGTATCCTACGCTCAAAAGCCTCGTCTTTCCTCCATTTTCCCAGTCAAGCATTTTATCTACCACCTTCATCATGTGAATCATTTTTTGAGCAGTAAAAGGCAAAAATGGATTTATAAAAATCGCAAGATTAGCACACAATTGTAAACAAATGTGTATACAATTATCAATACTTTGCTGAGCTTCGGTTGTCAGGTTTCCTTCATTATTCGTCTGTTTTGCAACAATCCACGGTTGCTTATCCTGCATGTATTTGTTTCCCTTTCTTGCAAGGTCAATCACTTCAAAAAGCGCATCCCGAAATTTAAATTGTTCTAATAATTCTTCAATTTTATTTTTGGTAAGTTTTATTTCGTCAATGATTTTCCTGTCCGCTTCATCGAGAAGCGTGTTGTGGACCGGGGGCACTTTTCCATGACACAACTTGTGCATCAATACAAATGTGCGGTTCACAAAGTTTCCGAAGATGGCAACGAGTTCACTGTTGTTTCTGTCCTGAAAATCTTTCCAGGTAAAATCATTGTCCTTTGTTTCCGGCGCATTTGCACAAAGCACATAACGAAGTACATCCTGCTGGCCGGGAAAATCTTTCAAATATTCATCTATCCATACGGCCCAATTGCGGCTGGTGGAAACTTTTTGCCCTTCGATATTGAGGAACTCATTAGCAGGCACATTTTCGGGTAAAACAAAGTTTCCATGTGCTTTCAGCATGGAAGGAAAAATAATGCAGTGAAAAACTATATTGTCTTTGCCAATAAAGTGCACCAGCTTTGTATCTTCATTGCACCAATAGTCTTTCCAGTTATCAATCAGTTCTTTTGTAGCAGAAATGTAGCCAATTGGCGCATCAAACCAAACATACAATACCTTTCCCTCCGCATCGGGCAGCGGAACTTTTACACCCCAATTGCTATCACGCGTCATGGCTCTTGGTTGCAAGCCCTTATCCAGCCAGCTTTTGCATTGCCCATACACATTGTTTTTCCAGTCTTTATGGTCTTCAAGAATCCATTGGCGTAAAAAAATTTCATAATCCTGCAAAGGGAAGTACCAATGCTTTGTTGTTCTTTTTACCGGAACGGCATTGCTTAAAACACTTCGCGGATTTATCAATTGCTCGGGGCTCAAAGAAGAGCCGCATTTTTCACATTGGTCGCCATAAGCGTTTGTGTTTCCGCAAATAGGGCAAGTGCCAATAATATATCTGTCGGCCAGGAACATTTGTTTTTCTTCGTCAAAAAACTGTTCAGTTTCTCTTTCTTCAAACAAGCCTTTTTCATACAGGTTAAGAAAAAAATCCTGGGCGGTTTTATGATGAATTTCATTGGAGGTTCTTGAAAAAATATCAAAAGAAATTCCCATCTGCAGGAAGCTATCTTTGATGATTGCATGAAATTTATCGACTACTTCTTGTGGCGAAACATTCTCTTTCATTGCACGAATCGTAATAGGAACACCGTGCTCATCTGTGCCGCACACAAATTTAATGTCCATTTTTTTTGCCCTCAAATACCTCGCATAGACATCGCCAGGCAAATAGCATCCTGCGATGTGCCCTATATGCAAAGGTCCATTGGCATAAGGTAATGCAGCCGTCAACAAATATCTCTTAAATTCTTTCATATTTTTTCCGAATTGGATTTGCAAAAATACCGCAAAGCACTCATTGCCCAAAGAAACAAAAGCAGTAAGGTGTCAGAAGAGAGGGAGCAGAAGATGAAAGGTTATCTTTACCTTTTTATATTTATTCCGGCTATTAGCCAAAAAACCCATGTAAGAGTGGTAAATGATGCAATTGCCAAAGGAAACCAGGTAGCGAGAATAGAACAAAGAGCATAAAGCGCGAAAGCAAAATATCCAAAGTTGCCATTTCTTTTTATTTCTCTATTCGCTTTTTCGTCTTTGCCCAAATGATCTTTTAAAGCCGCTTTAGATAGCAAAATCCAACCGATTGCCTGCAGGGCCAAAACACCATCATAAAGAATGACAGCCGGTGCTGCATGATCTGTTAAAATATATTCTCCGAGCAAAGAAGTGGGAAAAGGAATAATTACCACTGTTAACAATAAAAATCCATTTGCATAAAGAAATGAACTGCTTATTTTTTCCAGCAGCTTTGAGCCGTTATGATGATTGACCCAGGTAATTAAGATAACAACGAAACTTAAACAAAATGCAAAAAGAGAAGGAATAAGATGGGAAATTGCACGCCACAAATCAGATGTAGTGTTTATTTCGGCTGTTCGTGGAATTTTAATATCAATTATCAACAGTGTAATAGCAATTGCAAATACGCCGTCGCAAAAAGCTTCAAACCGTGTGTTGAGGTTTGCTTCGGCCATGTCTGGGGTATATTAAATTTACACCAATGTACAATTTTTCACATTCACTCTTTAAAGAGAAAATAAAAATCTTCAATTAAATTGGCTTTACTGAGTTATATCCCAAAAACTGCTGTAACTAACCGATCTGTTAATAAAAAATTGCTATTAAAGTAAATGAAAAAAATAAAATCCCGAAAAATTTAATTCCCGGGATTTTATTTCTCTAAAAGCTGTATCAACTAAATAATGAAAGCTAAAAATTGGACGGATTTCCGGTATCCCACCATAAGCGGGTAGCAATATCATCTTTTGCACCTGCACCCATTTTGGAAACGGCATCGGCCACACCATCTGCATTACCGGTTCTTTCGGCATTGGGGAACGGCATTCTTTTAATCCATTGGTCTGCCGGGATAACTCCCCAATCGGGGCTGCTGTCATTTTTTGCCACATGTGGAATTTTTGGATAGCCGGTTCTTCTGAAATCAACCCATGATTCCAGCGTGTTGGTAAAATTATTGATCCATTTTTGGGTCATGATCTTTTCCAGCTTTAGTTCTCTTGAATCGGCATCATTCCATGCAACGGTAATTGTTGACAAACTTGTAAAATTATTACGCGGGTCAACCGGATCCACATATTTACTGTAGGGTTTACTTGTATTGTCGGCCAAATAAGCATCTACACCGCCAGCGCCCCAATCAGCAAAGGAAAGCTTAACGCCATTTTCATAATTCTCTTTCGCATCGCCTGCGCCATTCCATCCTCTCAGGGCTGCTTCCGCCTTTAAAAATGCTACTTCAGCAGCCGTGAAATCCCTGCGTGTGGTAGTATTTCCTCCATTTGGAGGGTCGTTGAAATTGGGATTGATTTTAGAAAAAGGGATATGATCTGCTTTGGTGTCAATATAGGCCCCATTGCGAATTCCTTTATAGGGGAAATCTGAATGATCTGAAACCAGGGTCATATCTGACACCGGAGAAAAAAATGATGAAACACGTGGATCTTTTAAGCCGCCAAGAAAGGTTTCAAAAACGCCTCCCATCCGGGTGTCATCCCATTGAAAACAAATTTGCGCCATGGGCAATATATTTCCTAACAAAGAATTGATGAAATTGTCTTTATTGGTAGTTATTAATCCCGCAGGATCATTCAACGCTTTTTCTCCTTCAGTTTTTGCCATATCGGGGTCCACTTTTGTAAGCCGCATGGCTAATCGTAACCTCAGGGAATTTACCAGTTTCATCCATTCTGCAATGCTGCCGTTATAGCTGGGATCAAATTTAGTAAATCCTGTATAAGCGGTGTTTGACGCAAATGTTGATTGAATAGAATCTAATTGCTTAAAGAAAAGAGGATACAAATCAGATTCTTTATCATATAAAATGGTGGCATCCGTGCTGCCATAATTGGTATAAATAACCGGTCCGTAAATGGCAGTTAACTTAGAAATGGCGAGAATTTTTATCAACTTGGCCCAAGTGGCAAACATTGGCAGGTTGTTTTCATCTGCCAGCCTGATTACCTGTTTTGCTGGCGACATTATACTTCCGTATACTCTTCCCCAGTAAGAATTCCAGCGAATGTAATACGTGGTATTGTTAATGTTACCCACGAAAGGGGTTCCTGTATTCATATATCCCATCCATGAATCCTGGCACAAATCTTCTTCAATCTGGCCACCGTTAAGATTGTATAACATGCCTGCAACTGGAGATCCCACCAGGTTGAAATCCTGCTTTAGTAACTCATCAGAGATTTGGTTCGGATTCTGATTGGTAGTTACAAAATCTTTGGTACACGATCCAAGAATTGTAACCGTTAGTAATGCTATAATTATTTGTTTCATATTATAATTTTAAAAATTTTAGAAAGTGAGCTTTACATTAAATCCCATCGTTCTGGTGGCAGGCATGGAAAACACATCATTAGATTGCATTGAATTGCTGGTGCTCATTGCCTGCTCAGGATCAAACGGGGCTTTTTTGTAGAAGAAGAATAAATTCCTTCCTATTAATGAAACTGATGCGTCCTTGATAAGAGGATTTGAGTTTTTCGGCCTGAATGTGTAGCCAATTACCAATTGAGCCAACCTGATATTGGTTCTTGAGAAAACATAAGGTTCCATGATACTGTTCCTGTCGCCCACTGTCTGATAATAGGTATATGGGTCGATGCTGGTTACAGCAGTGGTGCCCATAATTGCATTAATTGGAACATATCCCTTGTCTCTGGCCGCAGCAGTTCTTTCACTAACTCCGTAAGCATCTAAAAACGCTTCAGTTTTTGAAAACGCCACTCCCCCAAATTTGGCATCCACCAATACGCTGGCAAAAAAGTTGTGGTAGGTAAGGTTGTTATTCCATCCTAAT
>JBQCHB010000459.1:0-12063 GCA_051955075.1 Flavisolibacter sp. | reverse complement strand
TGGAGTTGCGTGTTATTGCGTATATCTTAGTATAGCTGCTATTTTAAATTAACGCTCATGAATTTTTTTAAAAGAATTTTTAAAGCCAATGACACAAAAGAAACTTTGAATTCTTTAGCAAATATTAATATTTCAAGCAATGAAAAAATTGAAGAACCAACTGTTCAAGAATCCGACCAATCAAAAGAAAATACTGAAACCAGGAAACTAACTGAAGAAGAAAAAAGCAAATTGATAGAACGATTTGCAAGGGATGGAGATAGTTTTGATAACAATAATATTGATGGTTTTGATCCTTTATTAGAAGATGCAGCAAGGTTAATAGTTCAAAGCCAAAGTGGTAGCGCTGCATTTCTTCAAAGAAGAATGAAATTGGGATACAATCGGGCAGGAAGATTAATGGATCAATTAGAACAAATAGGAATTGTAGGACCAAATTTAGGAAGTAAACTAAGAGACGTTTTAATAAAAACTGACGCTGAATTCGAGCACTACCTCGAGAATGACTTTAAATTTTATAAAACCGAGATGCCAATTTTTTATGAAACGCATAGAATTGAAATAGAGGAAAAGAGACAAAAATTTCAAGAAGAACAAAGGCAACAGCAGATTCAACACGAAAAGAATTTAATTAAAAGAGAATTTCTTGAAAAAGAACGTAAAAAACAATTGCAGCGTGAAGTGTATAAAGAATTGCTTGATGAAGGGGTTATTTCAAATCAGTCAACAGATAAAGATTGGAGCAGAGAGCCAATACCTCAAGACATAATGGATAAAGTTTGGAATCGTGATGGAGGAAGATGCGTAAAATGTGGAAGCCAAGAAAACTTAGAGTTTGACCATATAATTCCTTTTTCAAAGGGCGGAGCCAACACATATAGAAATTTGCAAATTTTGTGTAAAAAATGTAATGTAGAGAAATCAAACAAGATTGGTTGACGAAACAGCACGCAACAAAAAGCTTACTCATGGAATTAAAACTATTCGCCGAGGAGTCTCCTTCGGTGAAGCGGAGACGCCCCGACAAAGGGAATCACTAAACTGCTTACACACTTTATAAAAAACTACCATTTTTATTAACAACCTTCGAAGTTTTTGCTTTTTCTTTTAAGATTCCTGGAAAAACCTTTAAGACTTGCCCGTATTCTTTAAAGATTCATGGAAAAGTCTTTAAGACTTGCCCATATTCTTTAAAGACTTTCGTAAAAGTCTTTAAGACCTGTCCGTATTCTTTAAAGACTATTGCAAAAGTC
This sequence comes from Flavisolibacter sp., assembly GCA_051955075.1. GTDB lineage: Bacteria > Bacteroidota > Bacteroidia > Chitinophagales > Chitinophagaceae > Flavisolibacter. The sequence goes on along the minus strand of JBQCHB010000459.1, from coordinate 10,810 downwards.
TTTAAGACTTGTCCGTATTCTTTAAAGGTTTATGGAAAAACCTTTAAGACTTGTCGGTATTCTTTAAAGGTTTATGGAAAAGTCTTTAAGACTTGTCCATGTTCTTTAAAGGTTTTTGCTCATTCTTTAAAGGTTTTTTGCCTTTTCTCTCCGTTCCGGGCTTTCCCGGCTGGCTTTTTGGTCAAAATCAGCCTATTGAATTAAAAACATTCGCCATATAATGCCTGCGGGGCGAAATATCAAAAGATCACCCCCGGCTTCACATCACTCTTTACCGACGCTTTTGCAAATTTTGCCTTTATCCTTGCCGTTTCCTGCGGTTTTTTTTGTTTGGCCAACGCCAGTTGCAAACCATACAAGGACCATACATTGGCATCATTTACTTTCAAATCCTTTTCAAATGTTTTTTGTGCTTCAGCCCATTTGCCGGCTTTCAATAGGGCAGCGCCTAAATACGGCTTCGGGCTTAACAGCCAGTCTCTCGGCTCGTTATAAACCATATTGGCTTCTGTTTCAACAGCTTTTTCAAAATGGCTTATGGCTTCTTCCATTTTATTTTGTTCCAGATAAATAAAGCCGGTTAAAAGATCATGGGCGCATTTGGCGCCTTCAACTGGTGGAGAAAATGGATGTATAGGAATGGTGAGGCTTTCATCTTTCATTAAATTTTCAACCTGCTCTTTTTCATTTTCGGCCGCATCGAATTGTTTCAGCCCTGCATAGGCCATTCCTTTGCCAAAATGGTACAAAAAACTTGCGTACACATGATGCGTAGCCGGCGCAGGCATGCTCAATAGCTTTTCCCATTTAGCAAAACGTATATCCAAAAAAACGGAGGTCATGTACAGGTACTGAACATTGGAACCCAGCGGCGGCGGCATGGAAAGAAGAGAAGTATCAATGGCCGCTTTTAGTTCTTCCGTAGTTTTTATTCCATATTCATACCGTGCTGCCAGCAAAGCACAATTGGCCTGCATGTGCAGGTTGTGCCACTGGTACAAAAAAGCGTTTTCAGTAACGGCAGGAAAAAGATCCATGTATTGTTCAAACGTATGAACGGCGGCTTCATTTACATCGGTGCCTTTATTAAATTGTCCTGTCCGCAAATAAATATGCGAAGGCATGTGCACCATGTGCGATAAGCCGGGTGTTAATTTACCTAAGCGGTCAGCGCTGGCAAGGGCTTTTGCTGCATAAGGCGAAGCCTCCATTACATGAATATAATAATGGTTGGCGCCTGGATGGGCAGGTGTTTTCGCCAATAGTTTCTCCAGCACCTCTCTTATCCGCGGCGTCCACGGTTTAGGTGTACCGTCGGTATTCCAAAGTTGCCATGGATGCTGCAACATCAGTGCATCGGCGTATAAAGCAGCAACATCGGCATTTGCCGGAAACTGTTTGCAGGCCTTGTACATTTCATTTACATAATCCTGGTTCAGCTTTTCTCTTGTTTGCGTAGTGTCTTCTGAATATCGCAATGACATGGCATTGATCAGCATCTTTTCAACCGCCGTTGCGTTCCCTGACAGGTCACTGGCTTTTCGGGTTGTTTCCAGGGCTTCGGGTGAAGCTGCATAACCCACATCATTAATGTTAGGTCCTAAGGCAAGCGCCTGTGCCCACCACACCATGGCATTTTGCGGATCAAACCTTGCGGCTTTTTTAAAAGAGGCCAGCGCCTCAATAATGTGAAAGCCGTAATACATATTAATGCCCTGGTTGAAATAAAATTGGGCACTGTCGTTGGTAGTAGAAATTTTCCAATGGTAATTTCCTGCGCCGGGCATGGAGGTATATCGGCATCGGCTAAAAGTTGGGAAAGCCGGCTGCGGTCGGGTGCGCAACTGATGCTAGTTTTCTTTTTCAGGTCAATGAAAGCAAATGATCTTTGTTTTTGCAGGGAGGCAGAGGCCATGAAAACGAACGCAGCCAGGAAGGCTGCCGTAGCAAGCATGAACCATTTCATACCGGGCAATTTTGGTTCAGGAAAAGTTACGAATTAGTTGCCGCCCAACTGTTCCTCCAGGTTCATTATTTTTTCAAAGAGTTCTTCGTATTGCTGGTTGGCAGTTTCCCATTGCTGCGATGCTTGTTTGTACGCTGCTTCCGTTTTTTTAAATTCATCTGCATTGGAGTACGTAGAAGGCGCCGCTAATTTATTTTCTAATTCAGCTTTTTGTTTATTGAACTCCGCTAACTGTTTTTCTATTTGCTGAAATAAACGTTGCTGCTTTTGCAGTTCTTTCTCGATCGCAGATTTCGTGGATGATGAACCTGCTTTCGCAGCTTCTGTTTTTACAACAGTCTTTTCACTTGCGCCTTGTGCCTTGTTACTTGTACCTTTTTCTTCCGGTTTTGAGCCTTGCGTTTTAGTCTTTGCATTGTTGGCAGCCATTCTTTCTTTCCACTCCACCCATTCTTCATAACCGCCCTTGAATTCTTTTATCTCATGGTCAACAATCTCCCAGATCTTGTTGGCTGTTTTTGAAATAAAATAACGGTCGTGACTTACCAAAATCATACTTCCGCCATATTTGTTCAAGGCGTCGATCAGCAGGTCGCAACTATGCATGTCAAGGTGGTTGGTAGGTTCATCCAGCATTAAAAAATTAGCTTTGCTAACAATTGTTTTTGCCAATGCCACCCTTGCTTTTTCACCACCGCTCAATATTTTTATTTTCTTATCGGCATCATCGCCGCTAAAAAGAAAGCAACCCAGCAATCCTCTCAATTCCAGTTCATTCATCTGGCTGCCACATTCTTTCATTTCATCTAAAATGGTATTGTTGATGTTCAGGGCTTCCAGCTGGTGTTGGGCGTAAAAGCTTTCTTCTACATTATGCCCCCATTTTCTTTCTCCTTCAAAAGGTTCCACACCGGCGATGATGCGCAATAAAGTGGACTTTCCTTTACCGTTGGCGCCGATCAAAGCAATTTTATCACCGCGGTTAATTTCTGCGGAAGCATGTTCTACAATCGTATTATCGCCAAAGGATTTTTTTATGTCTTTCAGTTCAACCAATACTTTCCCCGGTGTTTTATCTACGCGGAAATTGATCCGGATATTGGGGCGTTCGATCTCCACATCTTCAATACGATCCAGCTTATCCAGTTTCTTCATGATGCTTTGCGCCATAGCCGCTTTGCTGGCCTTGGCCCTGAAGCGTTCCACCAACCTTTCATTTTGCCGTATATAATCCTGCTGGTTCTCGTAAGCCTTTTGCTGCATTTCTATGCGGATGGCCTTTTCTTTTTCATAATGGTCAAAATTGCCATTGTAAATATGTAGTTGCTGCTGGTACACTTCAACAATTTTTGTAACCATGCGGTTCAAAAAATATTTATCGTGGCTTACAATTACAACAGAGCCCTGGTAATGCGTCAGGTATTTTTCAAGCCATTCAATGGAAGGAAGATCCAGGTGGTTGGTAGGTTCATCCAGTAAAAGCAGATCGGGTTGCTGCAAAATCATTTTTGCCAGCAGCACACGCATTCTCCAGCCGCCGCTAAACTCCCGGTAAGGCCGTTGCAGGGCACTGTTCTCAAAACCCAAACCTTGCAGAATTTCTTCGGTTTTGTGTTGCATTACATAACCACCGGCTTCTTCAAATTCATGCAGTTTATGGCTGTATTTATCAAGCAATTCATCGGTGGAATGAACTTCCAGTTCTTTTACCATTTGGTCCAGTTCTTTTTCCAGGGCCTTAGCCTTATCAAAAGCATGCATGGCTACTTCCACAATAGATTCACTGGTATCGAAACTTAAAAGATCCTGGTGCAAATAACCGATGGAAGTGCTGCGGCTGCGCTCTACTGTGCCGGCAGAAGGAGTGTATTCGCCTACCAAAACTTTTAAAAGCGTGGATTTTCCTGTGCCGTTATAACCGATAAGGCCAATGCGTTCGCCCGGGTTAATATGCCAGGTGGCATCTTTCACAATAACCCGTGCACCAAATTCAAACGTAACATTTTGTAAACCTGCTAACATAAGGGTTGCAAAGATAACCGCTGATCGGTGAGATTGTAAAGGAATTGAACTGATTCGTGTATCGCTTTCAAAACTTGATAAACAATTAACAAGATTGAAAGACCGTTGTTAGAAATCTCTTAACATAGGTGCCCTGTGTCGGCTACATTTGCATAAATTTTTAGAACATGCAAAAGCTTTTCGTATTGCTGCTGGGTCCAATTCTTTTTATAGCCTGTAATAATTCTGACTCCAACAAAGTGGTGGCGGATAACACCGCTACAAAACCAAGCAAGCACACGGCAGCTTTCAATCAGTCCATTCAATCGGCAATGGATAGTTATTATAATTTGACGGAAGCTTTTGTAAACTGGGATTCGGTTAAGGCTTCTTCGGTAGCAGCTACTTTAAATGCAAAGCTTGACAGTTTGCCACTAAGCGAATTAAAAAATAATGCTTCTGTCAACATTGCCAAAGCAGATAGTTCCATTGCAGATGCTAAAAAAGATGTATCCGGAATAATGGCTGCCAACGATATTACTACCAAGCGTCATGCTTTAAATGCGTTGAGCGATCATCTTTTTGATTTCTTGAACACTGTACAATACGATCGTCAAAAATTGTACTTGCAGGAATGTCCTATGGCTTTTAATGATACGGAACCTGGTCACTGGTTAAGCTCGCAGGATTCTATCCGCAATCCTTATCTTGGCTTGCATCATCCTTATTACAAAAGTGGCATGATTGAATGTGGATCAAACAAGGCTGTTGTAAACTTTACAGAAGCAAAATGAGTGTAACCAGGATATTTTCTTTATTGTTTTTCTTTATCAGCACTTCAGTGTTTGCACAAAGTAAGTACACTATTAACGGTTACGTAAGGGACAGTGTCAGCGGCGAGTCTGTTACGGCAGCTACCATTACTATTGACGGCAAAACGGTGACCAGCAACCCTTACGGTTTTTATTCGCTTACACTGAACGAAGGCGGGTACGATGTTACTGTATCGCATGTGTCCTACATCAGCACTTCGTTTCATGTCAGCCTAAAAGAAAATATTGAACAGAATATTCTCCTGCTTCCCAAATCTGCTGCCCTTAACGAAGTGATTGTGTACAGTAAAAAACGTGATGCCAATGTGCGTACTGCGCAAATGGGAAAGATTGATCTTTCCATTGGGCAGATCAAAAATGTCCCCGCGTTTTTAGGCGAGGTGGATATTTTAAAAACCATTCAATTATTGCCCGGCGTGCAATCGGCAGGAGAGGGCAACTCCGGTTTTTATGTGCGTGGCGGCGGCCCCGATCAAAACTTAATTATCCTCGACGATGCTGTAGTGTATAACACAGGACATTTGTTTGGTTTCTTTTCCATTTTTAATGCAGACGCTATTAAAAACACTTCGCTTATTAAAGGTGGCATGCCTGCGCAATATGGCGGAAGACTGTCATCGGTGCTGAATGTAACCATGAAGGATGGCAACAGCAATAAATTTCAAACCGAAGGCGGTATTGGTTTGATCGCTTCAAGGTTTTCTGTGCAGGGGCCTATAAAAAAAGACAAGGCTTCCTTTATTGTTTCTGCAAGAAGAACCTACATTGACGCACTGGTAAAACCTTTCATCAGCAAGGAAAGCAATGCTTACGGTTCGGGTTATTATTTCTACGACCTGAACGCCAAGATCAATTATAAATTTTCAGAAAAAGATCGTTTGTTTTTGAGTGGTTATTTTGGAAGGGATGTATTTTCTTATCGCGATAAGAAGCTTTCTTTCAGGGCCGATATTCCCTGGGGCAATGCTACCGGCACCCTGCGCTGGAACCACGTATTCAACAGGAAGCTATTTGCCAACACCACAGTTGTTTACAACGATTATCATTTCAAATTTGGTGCGGCACAAAATAATTTCGAGATCGGTCTTGCATCGGGCATAAAAGATGGTACAGGCAAAATTGATTTTGATTACTATCCTTCCGGCCGGCATAAAATAAAGTTCGGCGGTATTGTTACGTATCACAAGTTCATTCCTAATGTTACGTCGGGCCACCAGGATTCAGTGATCTTTAAGCCAAGCAACGATGGCGTAAAATATGCGCTGGAAAATGCTTTGTATGTGCAGGATGATTGGGATCTGTCGGATAAAGTAAAGCTGAATTATGGTTTGCGCTGGAGCCGTTTTTCTCAAATTGGTCCTTATACCAAATACATAAAAGATGATAATCAAAATAAGCTTGACAGTACGATCTATAAAAGTTTTGAAAACGTAAAAGCTTACGCAGGATTTGAACCAAGAGTGACCTTGCGTTATTCGCTCAATACCACCACTTCTTTAAAAGGTTCGGTAACCAGGAACCTTCAGTTCATTCATTTGGTAAGTAATGCCGGAACTACGCTGCCCACAGATCTTTGGGTGCCCAGCACTTTTCGTGTGAAGCCGCAAATCAGCTGGCAATATGCCGGCGGCATTTTCAAAAATTTTAAGAACAACGAATACGAAACTTCGGTGGAGCTGTATTACAAAAGAATGCAGCATCAAATTGAATATAAAGAAGGTTATTCACCATCTTTAAGAGATCCTGAAGAAGAATTTGTTTTTGGCAAAGGCTGGAGCTACGGTTCTGAATTTTTTATTAATAAAACGAGAGGAAGATTGACAGGGTGGATCGGTTACACTTTATCGTGGACGTGGCGCAAATTTCCCGACCTTAATGCAGGCGAAAAATACCCGGCTAAATACGACCGTCGTCACGATCTTTCTGTTGTAGGTATGTTTGAATTAAACAGCAAATGGAAATTGGGCGGTGTTTTTATTTATGCTACCGGCAACGCCACTTCGCTGCCTGAACGTTTTTATGTTATTAACGGCGTGCTGACACAGGAATACAGCGCCATCAACAAATACCGTTTGCCCTCTTATCACCGACTTGATATTTCTGCCACTTACACGCCGCAAAAAAAGAACAAAAAGCTACAGAGCTATTGGGTGTTCAGTGTTTACAATGTATACAACCGGAAAAATCCTTACTTCATTTATTTCGACCAGTCGGGCAGCCCCTATAACGGAACATTGAAAATACAGGCAAAGCAGGTTTCTTTATTTCCGGTGTTGCCATCGGTTACGTGGAATTTCAAGTTCTAAAACACCTGGCCCCCATCCCAACCTTCCCCCAATAAGGGAAGGAATGCTACCGCACAAACCCATAGTGCAATCATTCCTTATTAAAAGAAAAAACTCTCAACCTGAATGTTTGTTGTGAATGATAGTAATGGTCAAATAAGTTAGGCTTGTGCCCAGCCACTTCCTCCTCGGGGGATGGAGGGGGCTATGAGTTTTTAACGTTCGTAAACATAAATCCCCTTAACTTCTCATCATCAAAACCCTTACAACATGAGAAAAATAATTCTGTTTTCTTTTTTGCAGGCTTCTATTTTATTTCTTGCAGCGCAAGACACTCCCGATGCTTCGGTGATGAGTAAGATCAAACAGGAAGGAGAGCAAAATTCCAAAGTAATGGATATTGCTTTTCACCTTACCGATGTAAATGGCCCACGATTAACAGCTTCGCCCAATTTTATGAACGCCGCCAACTGGGCTAAAAACACGTTGAGCAGCTGGGGATTGGTGAACGCCAAACTGGAACCCTGGGGAGAGTTTGGTAAGGGCTGGCAACAGCAACGTTGCTATGTAGCCATGACCAAACCGTATTATGCTCCGTTCATTGCCATACCAAGGGCATGGACCGGCAGCACGCCAGGGAACAAAATGATCAATAACAGCGTTGTGCTGATCAAAGCAAAAGACTCCGCCGCATTAATGCAATACGGAGGCAAGCTGAAAGATAAAATTGTAATGCTTTGGGTTGATGATACCCTGAAGCCTTCATTTGAACCCGATGGCGAACGGTATACTGATAGTGCGTTAGAAAAAATGGCGAAGGCCGAGCTCCAGCAAAGAGCACAGCGCCAAATGACCGATGAAATGCGCCAGCAATTTGCTGCAAGACGGTCATTTCAACGAGCCCTGGATAATTTGTACAATGCAGAAAAACCGTCGCTGGTGCTTAGCATCAATCCAAGAGGCAATGACGGAACAGTGTTTGTGCAAGGCGGTGGTGAGTATAAAAAAGATGCACCTGAAGGCCCGGCCAATGTAATGTTGTCGAGTGATGATTACCTGCGTGTGCAGCGCCTTGTAAATGCCGGCATTCCGGTAGAACTGGAAGCCGATGTAAAAACAAAATTCTTTACGAACGATTTGAAAGGCTACAATGTAATTGCTGAAATACCCGGCACCGATCCAAAACTAAAAGACGAAGTAGTAATGCTGGGCGGACATTTGGACTCGTGGCAGGGAGCTACCGGCGCCACTGATAATGCAGCCGGATGTTCGGTAATGATGGAAGCCGTTCGCATTTTAAAAGCCATGAACATCAAACCACGCCGTACCATACGCATTGCTTTATGGAGCGGAGAAGAGCAAGGACTATTTGGCTCACGCAACTATGTAAAAAATCATTTGGGCGATCCGGCCACCATGCAGCTAACACCGGAGCAAGCCAAAATTTCCGCTTACTACAATTTGGATAATGGCACAGGAAAAATTCGCGGTGTGTATTTGCAGGGCAATGAAACGGTGCGTCCTTTGTTTGCAAAATGGCTGGAGCCGTTTAACGGTATGGGTGCTTCCACACTCACTATAGACAACACAGGTGGAACAGATCATTTATCTTTTGATGCGGTAGGCATTCCTGGTTTTCAATTTATTCAAGACCCGATTGAGTATGGCACAAGAACGCATCATACCAACATGGACACTTACGATCATCTGGTGCCCGACGATCTAAAACAGGCTTCAATGATCGTTGCTGCTTTTGTATATAACACGGCAATGAGAGACGAAAAGCTTCCACGTAAAGAATTGCCAAAGCCAAGAGGAGAGCAGAGAGGATTTTAAAATGCGATGTACGATGTACGATTTATGATGTATGATAAGCAAGCATTACATCGTACATCGTACATTAATTTGGCTTCTCGTAAATAAACCGCACCTGTGCACTTTTTTGTTTGTCCGACGAAAGGAACAAACGGTATTTTTTATCGCCTGCGGTGATGATCAGCATCGCCGTATTAGGCGGAATGGTCCCCAAATTATCAGCGATCATGGTTATTTCCTGCTCGGGATGTTCCAGGTCCACTTTTACTTCCAGCGTAACGGGTTTAAGCCCCAGTCTTTGATGCGCTATCAGCACACGATTGTCCAGCGTAACCGTTATTGAATCTCCATCAATTTCTGCATTGTCATAAAAGTCCAGACGGACGGTGCCGGTATCAACATTGATTTCCTGGATGTTGGTAAATTCCGATTTCGCTACACGGTGCAATACAATTCTACCCGGTGTGCAGGCCACACTTCCGTTCATAATAACGCCGCCCCACTCGCCGCTTAGTGTTTCCTGGTTATCAACTTTATCGTAAGTCAAAGTGTAGTAGCGTACGCAAGGCGTGCAGTCAGCCGGAATATGAAAAGTAGTAATGCGCTGTTCCTGCAGGTTCATTGTTTTGGTAGCAGCATTGTAAACGCCTGTGTAATTTTTCTTTACGTAATTCAGCACATCAGAGTAGTGATAACAAAACCCTGCCAGTTGGTTATTGCTGCTATTGATTTGCAGTTCTATGTTGTAAACAGGGAAACAGCCGCCTGATTGCTGTGTCAGGGTTCCCTTCCAAATGCCGTTCAATTGCTGCGAAAAAGCAAAGACATGAATAAGGATTAAAATAGTAGTTAGTTGCAGCTTCACAAACGGAAAATAATAGTTTTAGGCAGTAACGGCTAAAAAATTATATAAATGGTTATTCAGAAGGTTGATACCTGAACCGCACCATGGCATTTTTTTGTTCGGTAGATGTAATACTTACCTGGTAGCGTTTATCGCCATCCTGAACGATCATTAAAGAGGTATTGGGCGGAATGCGTCCCATATTTTCCGCCACCATTACCAGGATATGCTCCGGGTTGCTTTCATCCATTTTTATGGTGTAGGAAAGCGGTGAAGCAGACAGGCGTTTATTGGCTAAAATTAGCTGGCCGTCCAAATACACACTGATGGTATCGTCATCGATCTCACCATTATCATAAAGTCTTATTTTGATCTCGCTGCTGGTAACGGTAAGTGATTGTGTCAATTCATTCTTTCTGGAACGGGTAACCGTGGGTATGGTTATTTTAGGCCTTTCCATTGGTTTTTCTACTACAATGGGTCCCGTTGTTTTTCTTTCCGTCGTATCTGTTTTTGGTTTGCTGGCAATAACAGGCTTCTTTGCCGGAGTTTTTGCAGGTTTTTTAGCTACAGGTTTTGATGCCGGCTTATGCGTTGTTTTGGCCGTGCTTTTATTGGTAGTCTTCGGAACAACTTTGGGCTTTGCTTTTGCTACTGCCGTATCTGTCGGGGGGTCTATCTTATCACGCAAAAAAGGCTCTACATAAAAATCCGAAGCAGTTACTCTTCTTAAATACACCGTGCCGCCGCCGCAGTCGCCCCATTTGCCATTGTTCTTTGGATTGGAACGATCCTCTGTCCGGCCCACATAAGTACCTTCTAAAAATTCTTCCCTGCCCGATTTGGCATAAGAGAACTTATAGTTCATCAGGCAGGTGCCGCCACCACCTAAATTGCGTACTTCAATAGTGCGCAGTTCCTGTATGGTAAAGGAGTTGTTCCTGAGTATATAATTACCAGTCATGCTCGACTTGCCGTAAAACCGGGTGTCAAGATAGGAGTACGAAACACCTGTCACCATCCCGGATTTTGCCTGCTCTACCTGGAACTCAAGCCGGTAATTTTC
>JBQCHB010000458.1:0-13538 GCA_051955075.1 Flavisolibacter sp. | reverse complement strand
GTGAATGATATTGCTTTCAATGTGGAAGAAGGAAAAGGCAAGGGAAGTTTTATCTGGGAGCCACTGAATACCTGGGAAGCTGTTTTTGATAAGGACGGAAAATCTAATCACTATCTTGAAGTTTATGATGAGATCAGCAAGAAATATTTGAAGAAGAAATAATTGCTTTTGTATTCTATAAGAAATTTTTAAGACAAAGCCATCACAATTGCAGATGGCTTTTTTATTTATATAACCTCTTTTTGATGCTCAATTATAAAAGAAATGATTTCTTCAAGCGAGGCATCAACTCTTGCAATCGCATCATCAATATCATCCCTGCTTACCTGTGCGGCAAATGAAGGCGTTTTTAATTTTTTAGTAATGCTTTTTACATCCATGCCTTCATAACGTGTTGGCCGGATCAAAGCTGCAGCATGAATAAAACCCGATAACTCATCGAATACATAGATCATTTTGTCCATGGTGTTTTCAGGTTCTACCCCAAAATGTTTTGGTCCATGAGAGGCGATGCAGTGAATAACGGAAGGATCAATGTTTCTTTTTTCCAGTTCTTCGATGATGATCCTGCAATGATCATTCGGGTATTTTTCCCAATCAGCATCATGAAGCAAGCCGGCTAACCACCACTTATAAGCTTCTTTCTCAGGAAGATGTTCTTTTTCCAGGGCCCAGCCTTTCATTACGGCAGCAACCTGCTTCATGTGCAGGCGAAGCCGTTCGTTGGCTACCCAATCGTTTAATAATTGCAAAGCTTCTGTTTGCGACAAAACCTTACCTGCGTTTGACGGATCACCAAAAACATTTCGTCCGAGGGGTTGTATTGGTTCAGCCATTGTTTAGTTTGTATTCTTTAGTTAAAGCATCTGCCGGAATGCGTAGCAATTTACTAAACAGGCGGATCATATTTAACGAGAGTGGTTGTTTATAGTTCAACACTTTGCTAATAGTTCCTTTGTCGCCATATTCTCTTGCCAGGTCGGCTGGTTTGTAGCCAAAATCTTCCATGCGGATTTTAATCATCTCGATGGGATCAACTTCAGGAAGTGCAAAATGCTTTTTCTCATATTCACTTATAAGAATAGCAAGAAGCAGCATTTCTTTATAATGAACGGTACCCTTTTCTACATCATATATTTCTTCAAACCGGCTTGAGGCTTCTTTGTATTCTGTTTCTGTCTCTAATGGCAACCATTGTTTCATAATATTGCGGTTTTAAATTGTTGAAGGATCAATCCTGTCATATTCAGTATGTGTACCAATGAAACGAACGACAACCGTTTGTGCATCATAGCCAATGTAAGCAATGAGGCGGTAAGTGTTGTGTTTGATTTCAAATCTTGTCCGGCTGTTTTTGATCATTTTAGCATTTGGAAAGTCGGCTAACACATCCTGTTTCTTTTCCCATGATGCTCTTTGAGTTACATCCTGCCATGTTGCTAAACTTTTACGTGCATCAGAATGTTTTTTACTGAATTCATTTACCTTGTTCAGGTTGACTATAAGCATAAATGAGTATCTCCTTCTATTGTCTTTGCAAATCACAGTAAGCTTATGCTGTTTAATGACTTTTAAAGAGTAAGGGGATCAGCAGAATGCAAAATAAACAATGGTTGGTAGATCGCCAACTTTTTTTATTTAAAAGAAGTACAAGGCTTGAAAGAAGCTTAATCCTTCAATAACAGCAACTAGTTGGTATCAAACCCTTATTTTACGCACCCTTTCGTTAATAACTTCCAAAACCTGTCAAAATTTTTATTGTTTTTCAATGAGTTACAAAGGTGTCTGTAAAATTAATCATCCAAATTGGCGTTTGGATGCAGGCTTCCACTTATCTTCGCGCCTCAAAATTTTAAAAGCGTTACGAGGATGGTCGTAACACAAATTTCAAATCATGAGCAAACTACATTTTACAACCAAACATGCGAATGCGGCTACCGTACAACGTAACTGGTATGTTGTGGACGGTACCAATCAAACCGTGGGACGTATGTGCTCTCGTATTGCTGCGATCCTTCGCGGTAAGAACAAAGCATATTATACCCCTCACGTTGACACCGGCGATTATATCATCGTTATCAACTGTGACAAAGTAAAACTGACAGGTAACAAACTGGACGAAAAAATTTACGATCGCTTTACCGGTTATCCCGGTGGCCGTAAAGAAGAGGTAGCTAAAGATTTGTTGAAGCGCAGGCCTGAAGTGATCATTGAAAGAGCTGTTAAAGGCATGCTGCCTAAAAACCGCCTTGGCCGCCAGATGTACAAAAAATTATTTGTGTACGCCGGTGACCAACATCCGCATACTGCACAACAACCTAAAGAACTGAAGTTCTAAATCTCAATTACTAATTCCTAATTAATACTAAATGGAAAAGCAAAAAAATAGTGTTGGTCGCCGTCAAGAAGCTGTTACAAGAGTTTTCATCTCTCGTGGCACTGGTGCTATCACTGTAAATGATAAAGATTATAAACAATATTTTTCACTGGTGTACCTCCAGAACCAGGTAGCCCGTCCGCTTCAAACCGTTGAGGCTGCCGACAAATTTGATGTAAAGATCAATGCTGCAGGTGGTGGTGTAAAAGGCCAGGCCGAAGCCGCCATGCTGGGGATTGCCCGTGCATTGGTAGAAGTAAACGCCGAGTTTCGCCCTGCATTAAAAGCAGCCGGTTTGCTGAAACGTGACCCTCGTTCTGTTGAACGTAAGAAGTTCGGTAAGAAGAAAGCCCGCAGAAGCTATCAGTTCTCTAAACGTTAATCTTATTATTCAAATTCTTATTCAAATAAAATGGAACAAAACACTTCGTTACAGCAACAACTCCTTGAAGCAGGTGTACACTTTGGTCACCTGAAGAAGAAGTGGAATCCTAAGATGTTGCCTTACATCTTCGCTGAGAAGAAAGGTATTCACATCATCGACTTAAATAAAACCGTAGAAGGCTTGCAGGAAACTGCAGCCGCTCTAAAGCAAATTGCCCGCAGCGGAAAGAAAATCTTGTTTGTTGGTACTAAAAAGCAAGCTAAGGACATCGTTACCGAGTGTGCACAACGTGTAAACATGCCTTATGTAACTGAACGTTGGTTAGGTGGTATGTTGACCAACTTCAACACAGTTCGTAAGAGTGTAAAGAAAATGCAGAGCATTGAAAAAATGCTGGGTGATGGTTCTTTCGACTCTATTACTAAAAAAGAACGTTTGACCTTAAGCCGCGATAAAGAAAAAATGGAAAAAGTTTTGGGCGGTATTGCTCAACTGGGCCGTGTACCTGCTGCTTTATTCATTGTAGATATTGGTCACGAGCATATTGCTTTGGCTGAAGCAAAGCGCCTTGGCGTTACAACCTTTGGCGTAGTAGATACCAACTGCGATCCTAACAAAGTTGATTTTTCTATTCCGGCAAACGATGATGCTACAAAATCAATTGCTATCATTACCAACTACATTACTGCAGCCATTGCAGAAGGTTTAGCAGAAAGACAAGCTGCTAAAGATGAAGAAGGTGATGATGCAGCAACTGACCAGGAAAATGAAAAAAGAGCAGCCCGTTTAGAAGCCGAAGCGCAAGCTGAAGGTGGCCGTGGTCGTGGTGGCCGTGGCGGACAAGGCGGTGGTGCCGGTCGTGGACCTGGCGCTGGTGGCCGTGGTCCCGGCGGTGCAGGTGGCGGACAACGCCGTCGTACACCCGGTGGTGCAGGTGGCGCCAGCCGTGGACCTGGCGGTGGTAGAAGATAGGCCCCGCCCCGAAGGGGGTCCCGAAAGTTATCGGGATAGGCGGGAGAATCTTCTAACGATTTAAACAGCTCTTTGCATGAATCAGTATAAATGTGTAACCAGCAGTTATAATTTTTATTCAATTTCTGTTGCGTCGCACTCTTGTACTGCAACAACATTATTCAACAATTAAAAGTATCTATTGGTCTTTGTGCAAAAGAAAATTAGCAACTAAAAAGACTAATAGACCTAAGTCTCCCCTTTAGGGGGACAGGGGGATTTTCTATGTCAACTGTAACAATTACCGCTCAGGATATAAACAAGCTTCGCCAGGCAACTGGTGCAGGCATGATGGATTGCCGCAAAGCATTGACAGAAACCAATGGCGATTTTGAAGCCGCTATTGACTGGTTGCGTAAGCAAGGTCAGAAAGTAGCTGCTAAAAGAAGCGATCGTGAAGCCAAGGAAGGTGTTGTTATTGCTAAAACAACAGCCGATAATAAAACAGGTTTCATTGTTACCATTTCCTGCGAAACAGATTTCGTTTCTAAAAACGCCGACTTTGTGGCTTTTGCGCAAAGCATTGCTGATGCTGCTGTAGCTAACAATGTAAAAAGTGCAGAAGAGTTAAATGAAGTAACAATAAACGGCGCCAGGGTTGCCGATCTTATCAACGATAAACTGGCTTCTATCGGCGAAAAAATCGGTGTAAGCCGTTTTGAAAGAGTGGAAGCGCCTTATGTAGCTTCTTATATTCACGGTGCTTACCGCATGGGTGTATTGGTTGGTTTCAACAAGGAAGTAAGTGACGAAGCTGGTAAAGACGTAGCTATGCAAATTGCTGCTATGAATCCCGTAGCTGTTGATGCTGCTTCTGTTCCTGCCAGCGTGGTAGAAAGGGAAAGAAATATTGTAGTAGAGCAAATGAAACAGGACCCTAAGATGGCCGGCAAGCCTGAAGAAATGATCGCTAAAATTGCTGAAGGCAAACTGAATGCCTTCTTCAAAGAAAGTACACTAACCGCACAGGCATTTGTAAAAGATAACAGCAAATCGGTTGGTGATTATTTGAAAAGCGTTGGCAGTGATGTACAGGTGACAGAGTTCAAGAGAGTAGCACTGGGCTAATTCGTTGAACCATCATTTTGGTGCGTATTTAGAATTCATAAATTAAATATCACTATAGTAAAAGCGTCTTCAATTTTTTGAAGACGCTTTTTATGTTCAGCGAACTCAATAAAATTTATTTTATACTGCTTTTCATTTGTACAAAGGCCCAGGCTGTAAAAGGCAAGGCTATCAAAACTAAAAATGATAGCCAGGGCTGAATAAAATAGACTACGATCATTGCAGCCAATATATAAAACGGGTAGCCTATCAGCAGCAATGACGTTAACACCGAATCATAATGCCCGCTGTTTTTAAAACGTAATTCTGTAAAAGCTTTGCAGAAGTAAAATAACGGTGCATGCAATAAAAAACCTGCTATGGCCGGAACCAGCAACAGGTAAAAAGCACTGTTTCTTTTTGCCGGAAAAAAATGATGCAGTCTTGCTTTATCCTTGGGGCTTATTTCATAAACCAATTGTTGCAATTGATTTTGTAATAAAGAATTGAAGTCGAGCAGTTGCTTGCCATGTGAAGTTCTTGCATCAAATGCGTCGGCAGTAATTTCTTCTCCAAAAAAAAGATGTACCTCTTTTCCAAACTTTTTGAAAGAGCTATAATTCAACGCAACCGGCAATACTTTCAATGGAATATTTTTCTGCCATGCTATAGTGGCCAATCTTGCAGTTCCTTTTTTTAATGGCCGCAAATGCCATTCATTCTCACATCTTCCTTCACTGAAAATAAGTACAATACCATTTTCTTCGAATGTTTTTTGACAGGCAGCAAAAGTGGTATAGTTATGACCGAGATTTTCAACACCTTCACTGGTGCGATAAACCGGCAGTAGTTGAATACTGCGTAAAAATTTATTGATCCATTTGTTTTTAAAAGCATCGCCACGGGCTAAGGAGTGAACAGGTTGGTCAAAAAGTGTAGTTACTATAACACCATCAAGGAAAGAGTTCGGATGATTGGCCGCTAATAACAATGGGCCATTACTGTTTAAAACTTCCGGTTTGTTGATAACAATTCTGGAGCAATAAATTCTAATGGCTAGCCGGGCATATATCTTAAGCAGCGCATAAAACACAAAGGGAAAATAAGGGAAAAGATTGATAGAAGCTCATAGTTAATGGTTCGTACTTCATAGCTAAAGTTTAAATTGTAAAAGATGCTCACTGAAATTAGCCGTTGAAGTGTGCGACGCAACAGGCGATGCTAAAAGTATTGTCGCTGGTAACATAAATACCAAGCGAATAAAAACTGATTTGAATAAAGAAACGCAAACTGTAAACCACAAACTCCAAACTTCCCTTTATCTTCGCAGCGCCTATAAATAATCCTTATGCTTCCTAAATACAAACGCATTCTTCTTAAGCTTTCCGGTGAATCTTTAATGGGTGATAAAAGTTTTGGTTTCGATACAGCCGTATTGAGCCAGTATGCGCAGGATATTAAGTCCATTGTGGAACTGGGTGTGCAGGTAGCGGTAGTTATTGGCGGCGGTAATATTTATCGCGGCATGAACGAAGCAGAAACCGGTATTGAAAGAGCACATGGCGATTATATGGGCATGCTGGCAACCGTGATTAACGGAATGGCGTTGCAGGCAGCGCTGGAAAAAGTGGGAGTGTACACCCGTTTGCAAAGTGCCATTAAAATGGAACAAATTGCCGAACCTTATATCCGCCGCAGGGCTATACGCCATGTAGAAAAAGGAAGGGTAGTGATATTTGGTGCCGGTACCGGTAATCCGTATTTTACTACTGATACAGCAGGTTCTTTAAGGGCAATTGAAATAAAGGCCGATGTAATTATGAAAGGAACAAGGGTTGACGGAATTTATACAGCCGATCCTGAAAAAGATTCTTCAGCTACCAAATTCAACACCATTACTTTCCAGGAATGCATTACCCGGAAATTGAACGTAATGGACATGACTGCTTTTACTCTTTGCATGGAAAACGAATTACCTATTGTAGTCTTCGACATGAACAAACCCGGAAATTTACGTAGGGTTGTTACGGGAGAAAAGGTAGGCACACTGGTTACCGTGTAAGTTTTGTTGTTTCATTTCTTGCAAATCAAAAAAAATGAGTAGTTTGTTCACCGAAAACTTACTGAACTAACTGCATGTACCTCGTAGCCATTCATCTTAGCATTTTAGAAATTGCTGTACTCTTTGCCGGCGCCTTTGTATTAGCACTCGCCATTTATTTTTTTATTGACAGCCAGCGGATACTGAAAAAAACATTGCAAAAGACCAACCAGGCATTTTTCTCTCAGAAAACAGTTTTTATTGAACCTGCTCCGGTTAAGCCTCTTGAACATAAAATATCAAAAGCTGTTAAAGAAGAAAAACAGCAAAGACCTGTTGCGCAGGAACATGAAAAACCTCATGTAGTAGCTGCAAAAATCAAAACCGCATCTAAAGAAGAATCTGTAGAAAGCCTGAAAGAAACCATTTTACAACAGCAAAGATTATTGAACGGCTTTTTACGCCAGGTAGAAGAAATTGAGAACGAAGGCAAGGAAGAACTTACACTTGAGAATAAGCATTTGCAAAACGAGATTAAAAACCTTGAGGCGCAATTAGACAAAAAAATTATAGAGCTGGACGAAGTAAGACAACAAGCTTCTATGGCTCAAAGAATGGCCGCAAGAATTGAAGAAGTGTACCAGGAATTTGAGCAGTTGCAAACAAAAATGGTTTCGCTGGAAAAGCAAGCAGGCAGGGCCAATAGCCTGGCGCTTGAACTGGAAGACACACGCCAGTCGTTTGAACAAATACATAAAGATCTGCAGCGAAAAGGTGAAAAGCTGGAAGAGACTTTTTTGGAAAATCAACGCCTGCAACAGCAATTGAATACACTGGAGGATAAATTGGCTGAAGCTAATTTGCAAAGACAACAACTGCAAAAAAAAGTACAGTTTCTGCAAGACCTCAATACCGACCTTCAAAACGTATCGGACACCAACAAAAAACTGCAAACAGAATTGCGCCGCATTGGCGAACTGGAAAGCATGCTGGACATGATTGCCGAAGAAAGAGATTATTTGCTAAAGAAAGGAACGAACAAGTAATACGGCTGTTACCTTTGCGCAACAAATGATTGTATGAATTCTTCCATTGCTGATTTGCGCCAGGAATATTCCTCTCAAAGTTTATTGGAAACAGATGTTGCAACGCATCCTATAGAACAATTCACCAAATGGTGGCAACAGGCTGTACAAAGCCAGATTATAGAACCAAATGCCATGACGTTAGCTACGGCTTCCGGTGATGGCATGCCTTCTGCACGAATTGTTCTATTAAAAGGTTTTGATGAAAACGGCTTTGTGTTTTTTACCAATTACAACAGCTATAAAGGCATGCAGCTGGAAGAAAATCCAAAAGCATGTCTGGTCTTTTTTTGGAAAGAACTGGAAAGGCAGGTACGCATTGTGGGCCTGGTAAGGAAACTTGAAGCAAAAGATAGCGATGAATATTTTCACTCACGCCCAGCCGGTAGTCAAATAGGTGCTATTACTTCTCCGCAAAGCCAGGTAATTGAAAGCAGAAGCTGGCTTGATGAGCATTATCTGCACGTGTCGGAAGAATTTAAAAACAAGGAAATTCAGCGGCCATCTTATTGGGGAGGCTATGTAGTAAAGCCGGTCATTATTGAATTCTGGCAGGGACGCCCCAGCCGCCTGCACGACCGCATTCAATATAGTTTGGATGAAAATGGAAGCTGGAAAATTGAGCGGTTGGCTCCATAAGGTTGAATGGTTGATCGGTTGAAAAGTTGACAAGGAAAACCTATCAACTAATCAACCTGTCAACGAATTAACTTTCTTTCTTTTCAGCCGGCTTATTGCCTGTTGTCTTTTTTTCGCTTGCTGGTCTTGCTTTACCGAAAGATCCTTTAAAAATCTTTCCTTTTTTGGTTTTTTTATCACCTCTTCCCATAGTTGTATTTTTTGTTTTGCAAATGTCGTAAAAAAATATCCACCTGCATCAGGGTGGCGGACAAAGAAAAGCCTCCCATTGCGGGAGGCTTCAATGCATTTAAGCAGTAATTACAATTTAGCAGAAAGCTCTTTACCAGCTTTGAAGCGGGCAACTTTTCTTGCTTTGATTTTAATTACTTCACCAGTTTGAGGATTGCGGCCATTACGGGCAGCACGTTTAGAAACAGAAAAAGTTCCGAAACCTACTAATGTAACTTTGCCACCACCTTTTAAGGTTTTGGTTACAGCTTCAACAAAAGAATCTAAAGCAGCGTTAGCTTGCGTTTTTGTAACACCTGCATCGTCTGCAATCTTGTTGATCAATTCAGCTTTGTTCATAGTTGATATTTTAAAAGTTTTGACTGCAACAAAAATAGACGCTTTTTTTATCCGACAAAATAATTTTAAGCATTTTGTCAAATTTGTTATTCAGGCTGAAATCCTTATGGTACAAGGGTTTTAGGGAATTTTACGTAGGAATAATAACATGTTCAATTTTCCCTTGCCCGCTGAAATCCTTGCTGGTAGCATGTTTCAGGCTGTATTGGCTGAAACGTAGAAGGGGTAAGGATTTCAGAGGAATATACAACAAAAGAAACAATTAAAAACTTTTGGAAGATATTTTGTACACAACTATTTCACAACTTCCATTATGCTATTGAAAGCAATGAATTGTTGTCCCCACCGGTCGAAAGTTTTTTGACGCATGGTGGCTGCGTGTTTTTCTGTATACCTGTTATAATCTGCTTTTGATTCAGCATGATATTGTACGGCATAAGTAGGCCCTTCGCTATCATCCACTTCCAGCAGGCGAACCACTTTATAATTAGTAAAACATTTTGTTGCAAGTATTTCAGGTATGTGTTCATCAAGCAGCCATTGCAACCAGGCATTGGCAATAGTAGCTTCTACTTTTGTGGTTATGTTGTAAATAATTCCCCCTGCCTCCCTAAAAGGGAGACTTAGGTCGTTGTTTTTTTTATTCATACAATCTTCCTTCTTGTTGAGTGCATTCTTCTGTTCTTTTCCTAACTGAATATTGAGAATTGTACATTGAAAATTGAATATTGTTTTCTTCTTTGATTTTTTTAGGGCAAATTAATTTCTAAAAATATTGGGCAGTGATCGCTGTGCTTTACATCAGGAAAAATTTCTGCATCTTGTAAATAAGGTTTCAAAGGTTCGGTAACGCTGATGTAATCTATTCTCCAGCCTTTGTTGGCCAGGCGAACAGACGGAAAACGCTGACTCCACCAACTATAGCGGTGCGGCTCTGCATGAAATTCCCTGAACGTATCTATCCAGCCATTGCTGTAAAATTTATTCATCCATGCTCTTTCTTCAGGCAAAAAACCAGAAGTGTTTTTATTGCCGGAGGGATTGTGAATGTCAATTTCTTTGTGGGCAATATTATAATCGCCGCAAAGAATAATATTTGGATGCGTTGCCCTAAGGTTCTGGATGTAGTTATAAAATTCATCGAGCCACTGGTACTTGTACGTTTGACGTTCATCGCCTGATGTGCCCGAAGGGAAATAGGCGTTGATCAAACGGACCTTTCCAAAATCTAAATGAATGACTCTTCCTTCGCTGTCGCTCACTTCATGGCCTGTGCCGCATTGCACATTGTCGGGTTCAATTTTGGTGAAAACAGTAACGCCGCTGTAACCTTTTTTCTGTGCACAAAACCAATGATCGTTGTAGCCTAATTCTTTAAACAGGTTTGAATCAACATCACTTTGCTGCGCCTTATTTTCCTGTATGCATATGACATCGGCAGGGTGTGTTTTTAGCCAGTCAATAAAACCCTTTTTTATGGCTGCTCTTATACCATTGACATTGTAGCTTATGATCTTCATGAAGCAAATGTAGAGAAGTTGATAGTTTGTGGTTGGTCGTATTTTATTTTAAATCTTCAATTTTTTTGAATAGAATAACTGGATGTACAAGTGAGCCCCTGTAGCTATCGGGACAACAGGCGGTGACAGTAGCAACACTGCTGAGTCCATAAGCTTTACTATAAAATTTCTATTTTTAATTCTATGGAAGAACAAGTGGTTAAGCCGTCAAAAGAAAAGTACAACCCAATTATTCCGCCCAAGGAGCATGTATATCTGGAAGGCCCGAAGAGTCGCGGTTACGAGTTGAAATTTGCATGGAAAGTTTTTTGGGAACTTATTTCAGCTATACGTGCTTTGCATTTTGTGGGGCCATGCATCACTGTTTTTGGATCGGCACGATTTAAAGAAGATAACGAAAATTACATTTGTGCCCGCGAGTTTGGAAAGCGCATTGCACAGATGGGCTTTACTACTATAACTGGCGGCGGCCCCGGAATCATGGAAGCTGCCAATCGCGGTGCTTACGAAAATGGCGGCATGTCTGTGGGCTGTAATATTAAACTGCCCTTTGAGCAAAGCTCTAATAAGTACCTGCACAAAAGCATGACGTTTGAGTTTTTCTTCACACGCAAAACCATGCTGATAAAATATTCTTACGCTTTTATTATTATGCCCGGCGGCTTTGGTACCATGGATGAATTTTTTGAAACGCTGACACTGGTGCAAACAAAAACCGTAACTACTTTTCCCATCGTGATGTTTGGCAAAGAATATTACAAGGAATTAATGGAAGCAATGGAAGATATGGCCAGCAGGGGTACAATTGCAAAAGAAGATATGGATCTTGTATTGCTGACAGATGATGTGGAGGAAGCCATGCAACATATCAGCAAATACATTACAACCAACTATACCATTAAGCCACGGAAACGGTTATGGTGGTTGTTTGAAAAAAGGTGATCAAACGGTTGTATTTATAGTATCAACATGAATAACGGCCAGGAGATTGATGGGCCCATAGATATGCGGAAATTCTTCATTGATAGACGCGGAGAAATCATATTGCAATGGAGAAGCTAACTTGTTGGTGTCGATTGTGAGCTTGACAAGATTTTTCTTTCCTGCAAAATAACGTTGTAATACACCTTGCACCTGTTCTTCTTTACTGCAATGGATAAAACCTTCCGATGCCAAAGAAGGCGCTATATAAAAACCGTTTTCATTGGCGCTTTCCCATTCTTCGGATGACGTGACATGGTAAATGATTGGCATGTTGGTAAAATGGTCTGAACCTGGATTTGGGTAGATTATTAGGATTGACAAGAGATGAAATACTAATAAAGAAAGAATCTTCCAATAAAAAAGTTTGTTTTATAAATCTATTTAATCTACCCGAACCAGTTCAGGCTTCAGGTTATTTTACAAGGTTATTCCAATTCCAAACGTCTTCTTTTTTTCCTGATCTGATGTCTTCCATTTCCTGTTTTAGTTGTTCGTGGAGGCTGCTTTTTGTATAAGGCGGTAGTTGATACAATTCGCCGTCAATGCCGATAACGGAGATAGGCGCTACAACAGCGGCTGTGCCCACACCAAAGGCTTCTGTAATCCTGCCTTCTTCAAAGGCGTTTTTAAATTCTGTGATGCCTATTGGTCTTTCTTCGACCGGTATGCTTTTTTGTTTTGCAATTTGTAATAGCGAATCTCTTGTTACCCCATCCAGTATTGAATCGGAAATTGGCGGCGTTACCAACACATCATCAATTACAAATACCAGGTTCATTGTTCCAGACTCTTCAAAATACTCGTGCTCAAAAGCATCGGTCCAAATGATTTGGTCGAAGCCTTCTTCTTTTGCTTTTTTAGTAGGATAAAATGCGCCGCCATAATTGCCGGCACACTTTGCAAAGCCGGTTCCTCCTTTGGCGGCACGAATGTATTGGCGTTCTACTTTTACTTTTACAGGTTTTTGGTGCAGCATGGCCGATGGGCCGCTTACAATGATGAAATAATATTCATCAGATATTTTTACACCAAAACGGCCTTCGCTGGCAAACACGATAGGTCGCAGGTAAAGTGCAGCATTTTCTGCCGATGGCACCCAGTCTTTATCTGTACGAACCAATTCGGTTAAAGCAGATTTAAAAAGGTCAAATGGAATGGGTGGCATACACATTCTTTCCAACGATTTATTGAACCGCTGATGATGTTTATCAATCCTGAAAATGTTGAGGCTTCCATCCTGCATGCGAAAAGCCTTCATGCCTTCAAATACACTCTGTCCGTAATGCAGCGCCAGGGTATTGGGTGATAAAGAAAGGTTTTGAAATGGAACTACTTTCGGCTCTTGCCAGTCGCCATTTTCGTATTTGCAGATGAACATGTGGTCAGAAACATACTTGCCAAATTCCAGGTTATTCCAATCTACACTATCCAGGTTTGATTTTTTTGTTTGGGTAACAACAACATCAGTGACTGCTTCCATAATCTTTATTTTAAGTTGAGCATTTTTATATTAATTAAACAAATTTACGACACGAATTACTTGAAAGAAAAGATGATGCGCATGATTGGTGATATCATAGCTGCTGAGCCATTAAATCTTTCTTATCATGCACAGTAACTTTTACATTTTGCAATTCTATTTCCATCTTTATATCAGAGCGTTTATAGACGCCTTTTTCCAACGGTACTTTTTTAAAACCAAGTTTTATGTACATGGTAATAGCGGGCACCAACGCTGTTTGCGAATATAATATTACTTTTTCCGCACCTAATTGCTTGGCCTTGTTAAAGGCGGCATAGCTCAAAGCTTCGGCAATGCCCTTTCTGCGAAACGATTCTTCCACGGCCATTTTGGTAAATTCATACACCTGGTCGTTTA
>JBQCHB010000457.1:0-4281 GCA_051955075.1 Flavisolibacter sp. | reverse complement strand
CCATTCGGTAAAACGTTTGGTCCACAGGCCCCCAATAGCAAATGCAAAGGGAACGATGGTAGAAGCAAAACCCATGAACAAAACCGGCGGGTGAATCACCATCCAATAGTTTTGCAACAAAGGATTCAAATCGTTACCGTCTTTTATTAAAGTAAGATAATCGGCACGCATCAGGCCATCGGCGCCATAAAACACCGGTGCGTTATCCAGCACACCCGAGTTGCGCAACAAAATAAAAGGATTCGATCCGGCCTTCAATCCAAAAATGCTTACACCCAACAGCATGGTTGCCAAACAAAATTGTGCAAAGCTCACCACCGTCATCACGGGGCCTTCCCATTCTTTTTCACGCCAGATGATGATCAACCCCAACACACAATGCCACACACTCCAAAGCAAAAAGCTTCCCTCCTGTCCTTCCCAAAAACAACTAAGCAGGTATTTTGTTTCCAGCGACAGGGAACTGTGTTGCCAGGCGTATTTATATTCGAAAAAATGGTTGCTGATGATGTAGAAGAGAATCAAAAAAACAGCAAAAACCGAAACAGCTTCGGTAATGAAAAATATTCTTGCCAGCTTTCGCCATTGGGTGTTGACCGCAGGGCCACCTAACCCGCTTGTAGCAAAAGCACCTTTTTGAACACTTAAAAAATAGCTGACCGTAGCGCCGATGGAAGCAATTAAAGAAAGCAGCAAAAAGAAATGGCCTAATTGTCCCGGCAGTAAATGCTCACCCGTAAAATTCATGCTCTAATATTTTTTTGAAGCGGCGCTGTCGCCGGTAGGAAGGTTTTTCTGTGCGGCGCCCATGTCGTCTTTGTATTTGGAAGGGCATTTCATTTGCAGCTTGGTGCATTCAAAATAGCCATCACGCATGTAACCGTTCAAATCGATGCCATCGCTTTTTTCAATATCGGTTGGCTTCGAGTTTTTGTACAACACTTTGGTGCGTTGGCCGTCATTGTCAACTGCATAAAAAACAGTGAGGTTTGGATTTTTCAAACCATCGTATTCAATAGGCGTTTCTTTGTCGAGCTTTACTTTTACCACTACAAACTTTCCTTCTTTTTTAGCCGAAGCAAAAGTTTCCTGCGTAGTAAGGTCTTTAATAAAGAAAGACATACCTACCATGCCGCCAATAATCAAAAGCAATAAGATGATGTGCGTCTTTTTCATTTCTGAACAGTTGTTTTTTTGCCCGAGGAAAGAAGCTTCCAAAATGGCAAACGCAAAGGTAGAGTAAAATGCTTCACCCGAGCCTTCTTAATAGTTGATTTTAACCGGTTAACAATTTTTTACAAACAATAGCAAGCCACTGCCTTTATATTGGTTAGCCGACCAACCAATAAGTTACACCAAAAAGAAACTTAAACTTTAGGCGGATAACCCCAAAACCCTCAGCCTTAAACCCAAAACCTTCCTATCTTGCACCGCTTTTAAAACTATATCATGATTGATCTTTCCAACTTTGATCCTAATGGCGCCGGCAACCCAAACAATAATGTTTTTGGATTGCCATTTTCCGAACAGGATGCCCGTCTTGTTATTCTTCCCGTTCCCTGGGAAGTTACGGTAAGCTTTGGCTCGGGAACGGCCCGGTGTTCTGAGCAGATCATGAAGGCCAGCCTGCAGGTTGATCTTTTTGATCCCGAAGTTCCGGATGGATGGAAAGACGGTTTTTTCCTGAGAGAAACCGACAAGAAAATATTGCTGAAAAGTGACTACCTGCGCAAGGAAGCCGAACTTTATATCGATTATATCTCGCAGGGCGATGTGGTTGCCAATAACCAGTTCATGTGCAAAACCCTGAAAGAAGTAAATGAAGGCGGGTATTTCCTGAACAACTGGGTGCACCATCAAACAAAAGAACTTTTAGATAAAGGCAAATTAGTAGCCTTGCTGGGTGGCGACCATAGCACACCGCTTGGTTATATGAAAGCTATTGGTGAAAAACACGGCGACTTCGGCATTATACAAATTGATGCCCACTGCGACCTGCGCGAGGGTTACGAAGGTTTTGTGTACTCTCATGCCAGCATTATGTACAATGCCTTAAAAGAAATACCACAGTTGAAAAAACTGGTGCAGGTAGGCATCAGAGATTATTCGCAGGGCGAGCACGAGTTTATTCAACAAAATGCAGACCGCATAAAAACTTATTTTGACGCTGATATACGATCAAGACAATTTGAAGGCGAAACCTTTAAGCAAATTGTTGATGAGATGATAGCGCAACTTCCACAAAAAGTTTACATCAGCTTTGATATTGATGGCCTCGATCCAAAGCTTTGTCCTAACACGGGAACACCAGTGCAGGGTGGCTTCGAGACGGAACAGGTTTTTTACATTTTCAAAAAGATTCAACAATCAGGTAAGCAGATCATTGGATTCGATTTAAGCGAAGTGAGCACCAGCGAAACCTGCTGGGATGCTAATGTTGGAGCCCGTGTTTTGTTTAAATTGTGCAACCTGCTGGTAGCCAGCAACCCTGCTTAATGATAGTACCGTTTACAAGGTTTAATAATCTTATAGTAAAATGTACAGTGTAACAGTAAAGATTGATGGTATTGAAAGTAAAAGGCGCAGCGCAGGTTTGCTGCATATTGTGGTAGGCTTTTTTTTGGTGGCAAAGGCAGCTGATTACTATCGTTTACTGAATTATGAAAGCTTTTTGCCCACCTTGCCTTTTTTTGTAATAGCCGGCATGTCCCTTTTCTATGGTTTTTTCAGAAGAAGAGTGGACATTTTTGCCAAGTACAATATATGGCTTCGCCTGCTGCAGGCATTGGCTTCTTTTGTTTTAGCCATTGCTACAGTAAGGCTGGGCGGGCAAACCATGAACTATGCAGGGCTTTTTGTTTTTGCCTTCTTGTGTCTTTTATTGCTGTTTACCGAGAAAAGAGTTTTCCAGGAAACCACCATTTTCTTTGATGAAGCAGGCGTAAAAATTCCGGGTACTTATAAAACGTACCTGATCAATTGGGAAGATCTATCGGAAGTAATTGTGCGTGAAGATTTCTTAACCCTGTTTCATGTAAAGAAAAAGTATTTACAATACCAGGTCATGCAGGATCTGTCAACACTGGAAGTAGCAAAATTGAACGCTTTTTGCAGCGAACAGATAGAAGCACAAAGGAGCAAGGCACAAGATTCAAGTATTAAAGGTTAACAATATTAAACCTGCGCCTTATTTCCTGCTCCTTGTACCTTAAAATTTTAAACTTAACTATGTCTCCGTTCATTCTATATTCTGATGGTAAGGGAAATATTTTTGAAGACACTTCTTTGTACGTAGTAGGCAGAAGTGGCTGGGATGCCATGCCCATTCCGGAAGATGAATGGATCGAGCTACCACAAGGCGGACAATTATACGAGTTGCCTGGCCGCCGTGGTATTGGCATTGATGTAAAGACAGGTGAAATGCGCCTGTGTGAAAAAGGCTGGGCAGTAGCTGCTTTTATTCCGCCTGCACATACAGGCTTTTATTTGGCAGCTTACGAAACTGCGCCTGACGCACCAACACTTCCCCTGTTTTGTTATACAGCTGTAGGCTGGCACAATGCTACATTTTTTGTTCCGGCCACACGCATTGAGCAGGACATCCGGCAGGAATGCGAAGGTTTTGATATACAAAAAGTAGAACAGGGTGTTGAACATTTATTGAAAGCGTATCCGCATAACCGTTTGGTGTCGCACCTGGCAAATAACTGTGCACTTACTTATCATTGTCCGGCTGCACGAAATTATTTTATAGGCAGGTGGGAATGCCCTATCCCCTCTTCGCCTGCCTGCAATGCCAATTGTGTAGGCTGCATTTCTTTTCAGCCCGAAGATGAAACTATTGTATCTACGCAAGACAGGTTAACTTTTAAACCAACAGCGGCAGAAATTGTTGAATACACTGTTCCGCATTTGGAAACGGCACCTTATCCTATTGTAAGCTTTGGGCAAGGTTGCGAAGGCGAGCCGCTGTTGATGTGGGAAACCATCCGTGAATCGATTATTGAAATAAGAAAACATACGCCAAAAGGCAGCATCAACATTAACACTAATGGCTCGAAGCCTAATGCTGTAAGAGCCTTATGCGAGGCAGGATTGAACAGCATTCGCGTAAGTACCAACTCGGCAAGGCCGGAAATTTATTTACCGTATTATCGTCCTAACAATTATCAATTTGAAGATATTATCGAGAGCCTGAAAGTAGTTAGAGAATTTGGCGGGTGGACTTCCATCAACTATTTTGTTTTCCCCGGTATGACGGATTCTGTTGCCGAATATGAA
>JBQCHB010000456.1:0-4038 GCA_051955075.1 Flavisolibacter sp. | reverse complement strand
TTGCGGATGTTGGTTTTTGAAATCGGTACATTATCGGTGTTTCCTTCTACAAGCACATCATAATCTTTATAATCGGTGATGATTTTTGCAATTTTCGCAAGCGTAGCATTGGCCCTGTCTGAAATTTCATAGCTTCCGGATTTGTAAAGCATATTATCTGAAAGAGAAATATAAACTACGCCTTTCAATACTTTTACATCCACATCCTGCATTTCATCTTTGCTGAGTGACCGTGTGAGATTATTGGTAAGCACCATGTTCAAAGAATCACTTTTGCTTTTTGAAGCAATCAATTCCTGGATATATTTATTGGAGGCGTTGATTTCATCTACCAGTTTGGAAACATTTACATTACCCTGCCCGGCGGAGGTAAGGCATTTGTCCAGGGCACTTTGCAAGGAGGCCACATGGTTACGTTCGGCGTTTAATTGATCGCGCAGCCCCGCCAACAGTACGTTGGCATGATCGAGCTGTCCTTTGCACTCTTCGCTTTCTCTCGTTAATTGGCTATTCCGTTCCATCACCTTGTTATAATTGGAATAAAGCGCATTAAATTTTTTCGTGCTTGTACAGCTTGTGGCAAAAATCATTGCTGCTGCAGCAATCATTAAACTAACATTAATTTTCACTGTTTTTAAAATTTTTAGTTAATAAATCGTGTATGTGTAAAAGAATTATGCCAAGATATTAATTTAAAAACAAACAGTTGGTAATATTGACTTAAATGGTAATTTTTTGCCAAAAAAAATAAGAATTCTCCCTATTTGCCTGTTTACTGAGCAAGTAACTTCAACTAATAAAGGTTAGCTTTTAATGCATTGTTAATTTCTTTTTCTGTAATTTAAAATTGCCCATCCGTTAAAGAATACAGCAAAGCCGATTATGGCAAAAATCTGATTTCGAATATCCGCAATTCCACTTCCTTTTAAGATTACCATTCTCATTACTTCGATAAAATAGGTAACGGGGTTAAACCACGTGATTACCTGCGCCCAATGAGGCATGCTCTCAACAGGTGTAAATAATCCGCTCATTAAATTAAAAATCATAATTAGAAAAAAGGCTACCAAAAAAGATTGCTGTTGCGTTTGGGCATAGGTAGAAAGCAGTAAACCCAGTCCAAGAATAGCCAGTAAATAAATTGCTGAAAATAAATAAATCGTGAAGTAACTTCCCAGGGGAATGATGCCATACACAAGCCATGCAATGATGAGTCCTGCAGTTAAAACTATTAAGGCTAAAATCCAAAATGGAATTAATTTACCAAGAATAAAATAAGTCTTTTTAATCGGGCTCACATTGATTTGTTCGATGGTGCCCAATTCTTTTTCCTTCACAATATTGAGCGCTGCAAAATTGGAACCTATGATGGTGATAAGCATTACCAATATCCCCGGCACCATAAAATAGGGATAATTCATTTCAGGATTGTACCAGTCAGAATATTCCACCTCAATAATTGGCTGGGGATTAAACCGTGGAAACTGGATCCATTTCGTTCTTACGGTTTGGTTATAGTTCTGAATGATTTGTTGAATATAGGCAGAGCCAAGACCCGCTTTGATTCCATTGATGGCATTGGCCGCAACAAACAAATCAGCTTCGCTATCTTTAATAAGCTTTTTTTGAAAATCGGCCGGAATTTCTAAAATAATATCTGATTTATCCAATTCAACCGAGCGCAACGCTTGCGGAAATGTAGCGCTGTATTCTTTTAACCGGAAATAGCCCGAAGAGGTAATCTTGTTGATCAATATTTGCGAATATTGCGAATGATCATTATCCACAACCGCGAGGTTGATGTTTTTAATTTGATAATTTGCTGCCAAAGGCAAAATGAGCAATTGCGCAAGCGGCGCGATAAACAATACCCGGAATATAGAAGGATCGCGGAATATTTGGCGAAATTCTTTTTGCAATAAAAATTTGAGTACTCTCATGCCAATCTCATTTTAAAGCTTCTAATACTGATACCCAATAGCACTAAAGTCATTATTATCAAAATCAATGTTTCTTTCCAAATAGCCCAAAATCCAAGTCCCTTTATCATGATAGATACCACTATGGTATAAAACCATTTTGCGGGAACAATATTTGAAATCAGCTGTAACGGCCATGGCATGCTTTCGATAGGAAACAGGAACCCGCTGAATAACAAGGTGGGCAAAAACAAACTCAACAGCGACGTAAACATGGCAGATTGCTGTGTGGAGGAAGCATTGGAAATTAATATGCCGGTTGCAAGCGCGGTAATAGTAAACAAAATGCTTTCCACCAGCAGCAAAGCGAGGCTTCCGTTTATGGGTACCCGCAGCACGTAAACGCTTAGTAGAAGGATGCACCCAATATTAAAGATAGAAACCGCGAGATACGGAATTGTTTTAGCGATGATGATTCGAAACGGCTTTAAAGGAGAAACCAGGATAATCTCCATGGTGCCTAATTCTTTTTCCTTCACAATGGCGATCGATGTCATCATGGCGCAAACCAACATAAGCACCAAAGCCATTACACCGGGCACGAAACTATAAGCCGATTTCAATTCAGGGTTATATAGCATGCGCAGGTTGGTTTTGATGGTATAGGGCAAATCTTTATTTTGTTCCAATGATTGCTGGTAGTCGTGTATGATAGAAGAGGCATAAAAAGTCAGTGTGTTAGCCGTGTTCGGGTCGCTGGCATCTGCAATCAATTGTATCTGGGCATAATTATTATGGAGAAGGTCATGCTGAAAATTTTGAGGAAAAACAACTGCAAGTCTTATTTTTCCCTCCCGAAATGTAGCGCCAATTTCTTCATAAGATCCCAAATATTTAATAATGCGGAAATACCGGCTCGCATTAATTTCATTAATAATGGCCGATGTTGTCGCATCCTTTGATTGATCGAAAACCGCAATTTGAGCATTCTTGACCTCATTGGTTAAGGCAAATCCATATAAAATAATTTGCACTATGGGCATCCAGATGAGGATAAACAAGGTTCGCCTGTCTCTCCATATATGAAGCCATTCTTTTTTTACTAAAATTAAAAATTGGTTCATGTTTTCGTTTTCTGGCATCGCTAAATGCTTATGTTTATCCCGCCTTCAGTGGTCTGTTTACTAAATAGAAATTTCAATTATTTGTTTGTTTACTATATCCTGACCTTATTCTTCCAAAACCGAACTTCCAACTATAAACCTCCTCACTCAGTTCTCACTGCTTTTCTCGCCAAATGCAAAAACACTTCATCCATTGACTTGGCTGAATAGTTTTTCTGCAGATTTGCCGGTGAATCCAGTGCGGCAATTCTCCCATCCACCATGATGGTAACACGGTTACAATATTCTGCTTCGTCCATATAATGCGTCGTTACAAAAATGGTGATGCCCCGTGCGGACGCTTCATAAATGAGCGTCCAAAACTCCCGTCTTGTTATTGGGTCAACGCCACCGGTTGGTTCATCTAAAAAAACAATTGCCGGATCATGCACAATGGCGATGGAAAACGCGAGCTTCTGCTTCCAGCCAAGAGGTAATGATCTAACCAGGGTTTTCTCTTCTCCTTCCAAATGAAGCTGCTTCACCAGTAATTGGGTTTTCTTTTTTATTTGCCGGTCGCTCAAGCCATAAATGCCGGAATAAAAACGTATATTTTCCTGTATGGTTAAGTCTCCATACAAAGAAAATTTCTGGCTCATGTAACCAATGCTTTTTTTGATGAGTTCATTTTGTGTATAAATATCAAATCCTGCTACAGTCGCCGCTCCCGAGGTAGGCATTGATAATCCGCATAGCATGCGTATAGCCGTTGTTTTACCAGCTCCATTCGCGCCGAGGAATCCGAAAATTTCTCCCTTGTTTACTTCAAAAGATATTTTGTCGACAGCCGTGAAGTCACCAAATTTCTTTGTGAGTTCAGTGGCTGTTATTACTTTATTGTTTTCCATATTTTTGATTTATGCTAACAGCTAATAGCTATTGGCTATTAGCTATTAGCCATCAACGCCATAAAACAATCTTCAATTCCCGGTTGGATAGCGTGTATTTCAACCCCG
>JBQCHB010000455.1:0-8269 GCA_051955075.1 Flavisolibacter sp. | reverse complement strand
ATAAAGACCTTGCAGAGCAATCAACCGAATGTGTGCAAAGCTTCAATGTTCCTTTATGCGTTCCGCAAAACGAAATATCAAATAAACTGCCGCCCAATGCTTTCAGCACTTTGTTAATATTGATCTCTTTTGACGGCATCGCCAATACATAACCACCTTTATAACCCGGCGTACTGTTAATGAATCCTGCCATGCGTAAAAGACGGGTCAGCTTGCCCACGTAAGGAATGGTTATTCCTTCCGCTTCGCTTAGCTTTGGAATGCTCATGCCTGCTTCATCCTTGCAACAAGCAATGCGAATCAGAATTCTGAGCCCATATTCTTCCTGCGCAGTAATTTTCATATTGTTTCTTCGTATAAAAACATTTATAGCTAATCGTTATTATCTTATTGCACTTACACTATAAAAATCCGAGCTCCAATTGTGCAGCTTCCGACATCATGCTTTTGTCCCACGGTGGATCCCAGGTAACAGCCACATGTACGTCATTCACGCCTTCAATCTGCCGTACTTTCTGATCTACTTCAACAGGCAATGATTGTGCAGCCGGACAACTTGGCGCTGTAAGCGTCATGACGATCTGTACATTGTTGATAGGCAAAACTGTTACTTCGTACACCAATCCCAGTTCGTAAATATTTACTGGTATTTCAGGATCAAAAACCGTTTGCAAACACGCAATTACTTTATCTCTCAATGATTCTGTATCCATGATTCAATTTGCGTTTGAATTGTTTTTTATCTTGTGTGCCAAAGCATAATTTTTCATTTGTTTCACCATCGCCAACAGTCCGTTGGAACGGGTTTGTGCCAGATGCGACATCATCCCGATCTTGTTAATAAAATCAAGCCGGGCCTCAATAATTTCATCAGGGCTGTGATTAGATAAAACACGTATCAACATGCTGATCAAACCTTTTACAATCACCGCATCACTCTCTGCCTTGTATAAAATTTTCCCGTCTTTGTGATCTGCCACCAGCCACACGGTTGACTGGCAACCTCTTACTTTGTTCTCATCTTTTTTATACTGCTCATCCAGTGGCGGCAATCTTTTCCCAAGGTCAATGATGTACTCGTATTTTTCATCCCAGGTATCAAGCAGGGAAAACTCTTCTACAATTTCATCTTCTATTTCTGCTATCGTTTGCTCCATTCTCACAATAACATTTTAATGGCTTTATACAAGCCGCTTATCAACGCATCCACTTCTTCTTTTGTATTATACATGGCGAAGGAAGCCCTTGTAGTGCCAGGTATGCAGAAGCAATCCATTAACGGTTGTGCACAGTGATGTCCTGTGCGTACAGCAATACCTTTGTTATCTAACAAAATGCCAAGGTCCTGCGGATGAACTTTATCTATAACAAAAGAAATAACGCTGATCTTTTGCTTTGCCTTTCCAATGATTTTTAACCCGGGAATTTGTTCTAATTGTTCTGTAGCGTAAGCCAGCAATTCATTTTCGTGTTGGCGAATCGCTTCTTTGCCGGTCTGTTTTGTAAAATCCAAAGCCGCTTTAAAAGCAACAGTGTCGGCTATATTGGGCGTACCTGCTTCGTATTTATAAGGAAGTTCGTTGTAGCTAACTTTATCAAAACAAACCTCTTTGATCATTTCTCCCCCGCCCTGGTAAACGGGCATACTTTCAAGCAAATGTGTTTTACCATACAACACGCCAACACCCGTAGGCCCATACACTTTATGAGAAGAGAAAGCAAAAAAATCGCAATCCATTTCCTGAACATCAATATCGAGGTGAACGCTTGACTGTGCGCCATCTACCATAACAACCGCACCTGCTTTATGTGCTTCTGCAATAACTTGTTTTACAGGATTAATGGTACCCAGCACATTTGAAACATGAACGATTGAAACCAGCTTTGTTTTTTCGTTCAGCAATTTTTTAAACTCGTCAAAAAGAATTTCACCGTTTTCATTAACAGGGATCACTTTCAACACAGCACCTTTTTCTTCGCATAAAATATACCACGGAATAATGTTGGAATGATGCTCCATTGTGGAGATAATGATCTCATCCCCTGCTTTAATATTTTGCCTTCCCCAGGTTTGTGCTACCAGGTTAATACCTTCGGTAGTACCTTTTGTAAAAATGATCTGCTCTCTCGTTGGTGCATTAATGAATCGCTGTACGGTATCACGGGTGGCTTCGTAAGCTGCTGTTGCTTCTTCCGCCAGGGTATGAATGCCACGGTGAATGTTTGCATTATAATTTGAATAATAATTTACCAATGCATCAATGACCACCTGTGGTTTTTGAGTCGTAGCAGCATTGTCAAAATACACTAATGGTTTGCCTTTTACTTGGCGGCTCAATGCAGGGAACTGCCGGCGAACGGCATCAACATCAAGGCTTCTTTGTATGGCTGGGGAGGGTATCATGCTATATCAAAATCTAATCGTTCAGAAATCAACTGGTCAACATAATTGCGAATAGCAGCAGGTTTAATGTGTTCCAAAACGTCCACAGCAAAGGCATGCACTAATAAAGAACGGGCAACGTCTTCCTGAATGCCTCTTGATTGTAAATAAAACAAGCCTTCTTCATCCAACCTGCCAATGGTGCACCCATGCGAACATTTTACATCATCAGCAAAAATTTCCAATTGTGGTTTTGTATTCACACTGGCGCCATCAGAAAGCAAGATATTTTTGTTGGACTGGTAGGCATTTGTTTTTTGTGCCTGCGGCTGCACGAATATCTTTCCATTGAATACGCCGGTAGCGTTGTCGTTGATAATGCCTTTGTACAATTCATTGCTGAAGCAATTGGGCTTTACATTATCCACTACCGTATGATTATCTACATGCGTATTACCATTTAGGAAGTACAGTCCGTACAAATGCGATTCACAATGCTCTTCTTCCAGCACCACGTTCAGGTTATTACGAACAATATTTCCGTTCAAAGAAATGGTTACAGTATGTGTATAGCTTTTACCGATCTGCCTGATATGCGTAGTACTTACCTGGTTGGTATGCGCCGCGTCGTTTTGAATTTTATAATATTCCAGCATGGCATCTTTCTCTACCACAATTTCCACAACGCCATTGGCAAAGCTTTGTCCTGAGCCAAAGGTGACATGTGTTTCCACTAACTCTAATTGCGCATTTTCCGCCAGGTGCATTAAACTGCGTGGCTGAGAAAATATGTTGGCGGAACGGGCATCGGAAATATGATAGATATAAACGGGATGCTCGGTAAGTTTTCCTTTTTTTACGTGAACAAAAACACCACCGTGCACAAAAGCTGTGTTCAATGCGTTGATGCCGTCGTTCAGGTAATGACTGCTGTGGCCCAGGTGCGTTTCTACTATTTCTTTATATTCTCCCTTTGCTGCAACTTCAAGAGGCAGTATAACCAAATCAGCCGAACGGATGGTTGAATGTGCTTGTGAAAAAATTCCATTCACAAATACAATTTCGTTGGCAGCCTCATAGCCGGGCAGCCTTACACTGTCCAGGTCTTCTGCAGAAATATTTACTGCATGCAGCGGAAAATCATAATCTTTATTAAACAGGCTTCCAATGCGAGTGTATTTCCATTCCTCGTTACGGGCTGCAGGAATTCCTTTTTCATTGAAACGATGGAAGGCTTTTTTGCGAATGGCTTCAAGACCACTGCTTCCATTTTTCAATTGCAGTTGATCAAATTGTTCTTTAAAAAAATTGGTTGTGTCCATGCGCTTTAATTAAAGTTGCTGAACGGCATCTACTTCGTTCTTGATAAAATCATATCCTCTTTCTTCCAGTTCCAGGGCCAGTTCTTTTGGTCCTGATTTCACGATCTGTCCGTTGTACAATACATGTACCACATCGGGAACGATATAATCCAGCAAACGTTGATAGTGTGTGATCACCAGTACTGCATTGTCTTTGCTGCGCAAGGCATTTACGCCGCCGGAAACAATGCGGATGGCGTCGATATCCAATCCTGAATCTGTTTCATCCAATATGGCCAGTTTGGGTTCCAGCATGGCCATTTGAAAAATCTCGTTACGCTTTTTTTCACCACCCGAAAAACCTTCGTTCAGTGAACGGCTCAATAAGGATTTATCAATATTCACCAAGGCCATTTTCTCTTTCATTAATTTCAGAAAAGAAACGGCATCCAGCGGTTCTTGTCCACGGTATTTGCGCACTTCGTTCACCGAAGTTTTGATAAAATTGGTAGTGCTAAGACCGCCGATTTCAACCGGGTATTGAAAAGCAAGGAACAAACCCTCACCGGCTCTTTTTTCCGGTGATAATTCCAAAAGATCTTTTCCAAAAAATTCAACCGAACCTCCAAGTACTTCATATTCGGGACGGCCTGCCAGCACAGAAGCAAGTGTACTTTTTCCTGAACCGTTCGGGCCCATGATGGCATGAACTTCTCCCGGTTTTATTTCGAGATTGATGCCTTTCAGGATTTCTCTTCCTTCAATGCCTGCACGTAAATTTTCAATTCTTAACATGATGTATTCGTTTATGTACCTTCTATAATTATTTAAGATTATCCAACGCTGCCTTCCAAACTGATGGCCAATAATTTTTGTGCTTCAACGGCAAATTCCATTGGCAATTGATTCATTACTTCTTTGGCAAAACCGTTAACGATCAGCGCCACAGCTGTTTCCGTATCAATACCACGTTGATTGCAATAAAATATCTGGTCTTCACCAATTTTTGAAGTGGTGGCTTCGTGTTCTACCACGGCAGTATTGTTCTTTACTTCGATGTACGGAAATGTATGTGCACCGCATTTATCGCCAAGCAACAATGAATCGCACTGGGAAAAATTGCGGGCATTGGCGGCGTTTTTTCCTACATGCACTAAACCCCTGTAACTATTATTGCTGAGGCCTGCAGAAATACCTTTTGACACAATGCGGCTTTTAGTATTTTTTCCAAGATGCTGCATCTTAGTACCAGTATCAGCCTGCTGATGGTTATTGGTAACCGCAATCGAATAAAATTCACCAACGGAGTGATCACCTTTCAGAATAACACTTGGATATTTCCAGGTAATAGCCGAACCGGTTTCCACCTGCGTCCACGAAATCTTTGAATGAACGCCTTTGCAAATACCACGCTTCGTTACAAAATTGTAGATGCCACCATTACCTTCTTTATCGCCGGGATACCAGTTTTGTACCGTAGAATATTTGATCTCGGCATTGTCCATAGCAATCAGTTCCACCACGGCAGCATGTAATTGGTTTTCATCACGCATGGGTGCCGTACAGCCTTCCAAATAACTTACATAACTGCCTTCTTCGGCAACAATCAACGTACGTTCAAACTGCCCGGTATTTTCCGCATTAATACGGAAGTAAGTAGATAATTCCATGGGGCAACGAACACCTTTTGGGATATAGCAGAAAGAGCCATCGCTAAACACAGCAGCATTGAGTGCTGCAAAAAAATTATCAGTAACCGGTACTACAGCGCTTAGATATTTTTTAACCAGTTCGGGATGCTCCTGTATAGCTTCGCTCATGGAACAGAAAATAATTCCGAGTTCAGCCAACTGCTCCTTAAATGAAGTACCGATTGAAACGCTATCGATCACCGCATCTACAGCCACGCCGGTCAAGCGTTTTTGTTCTTCAAGCGAGATGCCGAGCTTTTCAAACGTGCGGCGCAACTCGGGATCAACCTCATCTAAATTTTTGGGATTGATTTTTTGCTTAGGCGCCGAATAATAGATAATGTCCTGGTAGTTAATCTTTGGATAGTGTATATTGGCCCAGGCAGGTTCTTCCATTTTAAGCCACTGGCGGTAGGCTTTTAATCTCCACTCCAGCATCCATTCTGGCTCATTTTTTTTGGCAGAAATAAAACGTACAATATCTTCGCTCAATCCTTTTGGCGCCTCATCAGCCTCTATATTACTAACGAAACCGTATTTATAATCAGAAAGAACTGTTTTTTCTATGGTAGTTAGCTCCTCGTTCATATCTTTCTTAGCTTTTGCTTAGTTTTTTATGCCGCAAAGATACAAATCCGTTTATACAAAAAAGTACAAACAAGAGATAATAAATCCTTTTCTTCCCTAAATCGTAAGTGTAAAGAAAATTTTAACGAAGAGTAATCGTGAATAAGCCTCTGCCAGTGCGATGTTTTTATTACACGAATTTTGACCAATTGCACGAAGTGAATGGAATCTTAACTGTGCTTTTCAAATTTTTTTCTGAAGTTAAGTGCTCTTCTTAATAGGGTATCTCCGGGGATTGGCTGCATTAACGCGGTTGCAGAATCTATTATTTTGTTGCCATTGAAAATGTAATAAGCAATTCCAAGTATTTTCCCAGAACCGGCTATGTCATTTCTCATCTTGATAAACTGTCCCTGCCGGTAATAGTAATCAGTGTAATTAATAAAGGAATCACTTCTAAATTCGTATACAGCCACCTTCTTGAGTCTGCCTGAAGAATCGAAATAAGGTCGTTCTTCAAAATAAGACTTATTCTTTTGATTCGCTGGAAAACCTCTTTCTTTAAGTGGAATTGATTTGTCTATAACCCAAGCTAAACTATCTAAGTACCTTTTAGCAATACTGTCCGGCATGTGTTCAATGTTGAACACTATCTCATCTGAATTAGAATTACATGAAAATGAGAAAAGGATCAGCAGGATTATCACAGTTGTTTTGGTAGGAGATCTCATTTTAATAGGGTTAAAATACTGCTACAATGCTAACTGCCAATAAACATATTATAAAGGTCTCACCCAAATATTTCTGAAGCTGATCGGTTCGCTGGGATCGCCGTGCGCCTGCAATTTGATCGGTGCTGCGCCGTGTGCATTGTAAGTGGGCTTTCCGATATACTCTGTTCTGCCCTTTAGTTCAACATTATTTTGTACCAGCACACCGTTAAACAAAGCCGTTACCCGTGCAGGCGATTTCAGGCTGCCGTCTTTATTAAAACGCGGCGCCGTCCAAATTACGTCATACACCTGCCATTCGCCTGGAGGCCTGATGGGGTTGACCAAAGGAATATATTGCTTGTAAACGCTTCCGGCCTGGCCGTTTACATAAGTGTCATTATTGTAAGAGTCCATGATCTGCAATTCGTAACCGCCATCAAATACAGACGCCAGGAAGATACCGCTGTTGCCACGAGCCTGTCCTTTACCTGTAATATTTTCTGGCACACGCCACTCCAGGTGCAATTGATAATCGGTGAAGGATTGCTTTGTTTGAATGTCGCCAACTGATTTGTCTACTTTCAACAAACCGTTTTGCACAATCCATTTGGCAGGAGTTGTAGAATCTTTTGCAGAAACCCATTGATCGAGGCTTTTCCCATCAAATAAAACGATAGCGTCGGAAGGCGCAGTACAACCGCTTATACCGGGATCGACTTTCGGCGGCACCGGCGTATATACTTCTGTATCTTCGGGCTTTGCTTTTTGTTGTGCCATAACTGTCAGCATTGAAATGGAAAAAATGCCTGCGATAAATAATTTCTTATTCATGGGTAAATTCAATTAAGAATGAAAAAGCTTTGCACAATTTATGCAATTAAGCCGGTTACGGTTTTACATTTTACAATCTTCTTTTAAAAAAGTAACAACGGCATTTGAAAATTCTTTTGTGCCGCTGGCATGATTATGATCTCCGGGCACAATGATCAATTTTGAACGTGGTAGTAGTTTGGCTAAAGGCTCCGGCTTGTTGGTGCTGTCAATATCTTTATCCCCGCTGACCACCAAAACTTTTTGTTTTACATTTTTTAATACGGAAGGTGAAGTTGATGGTTGATATTTTTGCAACCATGCAAGCACTTGCATATCCAGGCCACTTTGTTTTACATAGTTGACAACGCCTTCCAACTCTTTTACCGGCTTGCCGGAAAAAGCCTCGTAAAACATTTTTCTTCTTGGCCATTCAGGATTGATAAAAGCATTGCCCATGCCACCTAAAACAGCGCAATGCACATTCTTGTCAAGCTCTAATAGCCTGGCAACAATAATGGAGCCGCGGGAATACCCTACAGCATTATAGTTTTTAATATTGAGGTATTTCAGCAAACCCATAATGTCTTTCGCTTCCGCATCATTTGCATAAGCACTTTCATTGTGCGGCTTATCTGATCTGCTATTGCCTCTCAAGTCGAGTGTAATGACTTTATATCCATTTGCTAGCAGATCAGAAAACAATGCTGTTCCTTTCCACGAATTGCCATCCACAATAAAACCATGCACTAACAAAACAGGATTGCCCTCTCCTTTTACTTCGTAATAAATTTTAGTACTGTC
>JBQCHB010000454.1:0-13037 GCA_051955075.1 Flavisolibacter sp. | reverse complement strand
AACAGCCATGGCCGTTGCGGCTTATATTTTATTTAAAAAAGGAAAATGGAAAACAGTTGTTGTATAATCATCGGCGTAAATAATGACGGTTTCAACCACCAAAACTTTGTATTTTCATAAACGCCTGCCTTATTGAACCTGTTTTGATTTTGCACCCTTGGAGCATTTATTCTTCAACATCAAAAACAGATACCATGAACGGATCAGCAACACAACAGCCCACTGCTGTAAACCCCAACAAGGCTTTATGGGAAAAAGGCGATTTCTCTCTCATAGCCGAAACCATGCGTGAAAGCGGGGCCGCATTGGTCAACCAATTAAACGTTGGACCTGGCTTGCAAGTGCTGGAGCTTGGTTGCGGTGATGGCAATACAGCCATACCCGCTGCAAGGCTTGGTGCTACTGTGCAGGGCGTAGATATATCCAGCAAACTGGTAGCCGCTGCCAATAAACGCATACAACAGGAAGGCCTTAGCAATATCAGCGTTCGCGAAGGCGATGCTGCCAATCTTGAAGAAATAGCAAATAATAGTTTCGACCTGGTGATAAGCATCTTCGGTGCCATGTTCTCGCCAAAACCGTTTGAGGTAGCAAAGGAAATGGTAAGAGTTACCCGCCGTGGAGGCCACATCATTATGGGCAACTGGATACCTAACGACCCCACCATGGTAGCGCAGCTATTGAAGATCAGTTCTGTCTATACACCTCCGCCACCGGAAGGATTTATAAGCCCAATGCTGTGGGGCGTAGAAAGCCATGTGATCGAACGTTTTGGAAATGCTGGTATCGCACCTGAAAATATTTCCTTTCTCAAAGATGAATTTACCTTTCGTGCACCCTATGCGCCTTCGGTATTTGTAGAAAGATTCAGGGATTATTATGGACCCACCATGAATGCTTTTGAAGCAGCCGAAAAAGCCGGCAAGGCCGCGGAACTGCAGCATGAACTGGAGGAATTGTTTGTTCGTGAAAACAGGAGCGGCAACCCGGATACTACCTGCATTCCGGCTGCTTTTTTGAGAGTAACGGTGACAAAATGAATTGCCGTCCTTCCGTTAAGAAAGTATTTCTATACAAATATGCTCTTTGCTTTTATTGATGTTATATCAATGCTATTCTTCTATTCTTTCCTGCTCTTCATTGGCGCTGCCTTCTGTTCTTTTTAGCGGTGCTAATTTCTTTCCTTTACTAAAGCTATAGGAGAATCCAATGGATACAACACGTGATTCATTTATCTCCCGGTAATCAAAATCAACATTTCCATACCGGCTTTTACCCCTGAACTTTTGCGTGTGGAAAATATCACGAACCGCCAGGCGAAGCGTACCCCGGTTTTTAAGAACCTGCTTGCTGACACCTGCGCCTACAAACCAAACAGGCCTGGCTCTCATCACGCCTTCCAGCCAGCCATTTCTATATCTTCCATTGATCTCCCCGGTAAATGTTTTGCTTATTCTAAATTGCTGGGTACAGGTGAAAATCAAACTCGTTGCTGCCATGTCAATAGGCGCTTGGCTTACAACGCCTTTATAGTTGTTGTTAAAAACATTGATATTGATGTTACTCCTCCACCATTTGGTAACCGGCGTGTTGGCGCTGACGGATATACCCAGTTGATCGAGAGAAGAAATGTTGGCGGGTGTAGAGTAAGCCTCCTGCCCTTTTTGTTCTATGACGGCATCAATAATATCTTTTGTGGAGGTATAATTAATGGTTGTGGTAATTTGAAGCTTCCAGGTATGAGACAGTTCAAAATTGTT
Organism: Flavisolibacter sp.; assembly: GCA_051955075.1. Lineage (GTDB taxonomy): Bacteria > Bacteroidota > Bacteroidia > Chitinophagales > Chitinophagaceae > Flavisolibacter. The sequence continues at coordinate 11,277 of JBQCHB010000454.1, read as the reverse complement.
AGTGATGGAAGGTTTTAAATTTGGATTGCCCTGGCTGTACGTGTACCGGTCTATGAACCGGATAAAAGGATTTAAACTCTGGTAATTAGGACGGCGGACTCTTCTCCCAAAATTGGCGCCGAAGCTATTTTTATCATTGGCTTTATACTGGAAATACGCCGTTGGGAAAAGCTGTGTATAATGCCTGTCGAAGGCTACGCCTGTGGTGATTTGTCTTCCGTTGGCATTGGTATTTTCTAAGCGCAGGCCAAATTGTGCCGATAATTTTTTAGATAAAGGCGTACTTAAGTTGACATAGGCGGCGTTGACATTTTCTTCATAAATAAAATGATTGCTGCGGTTGAAATCATGAACGATGCTTCCATTTTGTATACTGTCATAGCTTGCATTATTATCTGTGTTGACCCAACTGGCTTTTATGCCGACTTCAAATTTTGCACCTTTTTTAAGCGGGTGCAGGTAATCAACCCTGCCGCTATACACTTTTATATCCTGGGGAAGATCGCCGGTCAATGTATCTGCAGATGCTGTTTCGTTACCGGCTGCATCATAGAATGAATTCACCATGAATTGTTCGTTGGCCGATCTATAATTCAGGAAGTCGAAATCCGACGTCATTTCCTGGCCTTTTGCGTCAAGCAAATGCCTGGTGTAAAGATTAGCCCCAAAGCTTTTCCATTTGTTTGAATTATCAACCGATGCCTTTGTTATCTTCTCAGGATCATTCGATGCACTCAGCACTTTTGTAACATTCAGGTTGTTGGCCCTGGTAGGTCTTGTTATTCCATCCACCGCTATGCCCAGTGTTGTTTTTTTTGTTGTAAAAAAATCAACGCCCATTTTAGCAGTGTAGGCATTTCCTTCTAAGATCTTATCGGTATGCTGATCGAAAATATTTTCTATCGTGCTGTTGTTTGCATTCAATATGTTCCTGTTGAAAAGCAGTGTGCCAAACCCTTTGCGATAGTTATGGCTTAAATTGGTAAATACATTTACTTTTCCTTCCCTGTAATTAAAGTTGAAGCCTTCATTCGTTTTGGGATACCTGCCCTGTGTATAACCGATGGTTGCAGAACCGTTGTAACCCTTGTTCACCAGTTTTTTTGTTTTAATGTTGATGATGCCTGAGTTTCCTTCAGCATCATACCGTGCAGGTGGATTGGTCATAATTTCAATTTGGTCTAATTGGTTAGCGGTCATGTTGCGCAAAAGGTTGGCAAGATCCGCGCCTCCCAATCGTGTCGGCCTGCCATCTACCATCACCAGAACGCCTTCTTTACCTTTTAAGCTGATGTTTCCTTCTCTATCAACCGATACGCCGGGAGATTTTTCCAACACTTCCAGCGCAGAAGTACCGATGTTCATAACAGAGGCATCTACATTTACAACGGTCCTGTCTATTGTATTTTCTATCAAAGGCCGTTGCGCCGTTACGGTAACACCGGTTAAAGATTTGGGATTAAGGGTCAACCTCAAATCGGCTAACCGGATGATTGGGTTGGATGGACTGACATCAAAAACATTTGAAAAGGATTTGCGATGCCCAACTGAAGTAACCGTAAGTAAGTATTTTCCATAAGCCACATTTTCAAAAGAAAATAATCCTTCTTTGTTGGTTACTGTAAACTTCAGTGTTGAAGAATCGCTGGCTTTTAATAAGGCTACGGTTGCACCGGTGATGCTTTTTCCCGCTTCATTGATAACATGCCCGCTGACCATACCGGTATTTTGGGCATTGGCATTGCATAAGTGGAAGATCCCCATTAGCATTGCAAGTTTGATCATGTTCATTGTATAATTTTTTAGGAGTAAGGAGATGTTGATGTATTTGGAATTTGCCGCCGATCACTATTTATAAAAGAACTTTGTATTTCAAAGTGTAAGCGTCAAAAAAAGGGTTATTGAAACCCGAATAAATAAGGAAATAAAAAGGTGACGATAGTAACCCACGCACCGTAAACCGGCAGGTAAGCGGCAATCGCATTTCTAACCCCGGCGCTACCGGCTTTGCCGGAAAGCATCCTGGAAAGTTGCACGGTCACCAGCAAAAGGTGGATCAGGATCAAAATATTGCCACCCAGTATTGCGGCCCTGTTAGGCGTAAGGCCCCATGTGGTAACCCGGAACAGGATGGCAGACAGCGCAATGCCATTCACGATGATGGTAACAACCGACAGCAGCAAAAGAACCCAGGTTGCTGCCTGGCTTTTGGTTGTTGCAGATGTTTCGGCAATGGAAAAGAAAATGATAGCCATAACGCCAACCAGCAATGCATTGAAGGTCAGTAAAAACTCCCGGTCGTTGTACGGGTTTTTGCCCGAGTAAGCCATGGCTATAAGATAGATCACCAGCATCACCAATACCAGCGGGCTGAATATGCTGGCGATCACCGGTGAAACCCTGCCTACTAATTGAGGATTGGTACGAATGAGGTAAGTACCTATAATGGGAGCAAAAGGAAGCCCGAAGATGACAATGTTCTCAAAATAAAATTGTTCAATGTTAAACCCGATCAGCCTAAATAAACCGATGGTGATGCCGGTCATAATGCCGCCTGCTATCAGGATAAGCGTTGTTATCACAACCAGGTCGCCATTGTATTTCAGGTAGTTAAGCCGCTTCTCAACGTTGTTTTTTGTTTCTCCGGCAAAAGCAAAACCGAGCAGGCACCACAAAAACAAAACTATATGGATGCAGGATAAAACAAGGGTATCGCTTTTGGCAGTTTGGGGGAGTAAATTGATAAAAATTAATCCCGCAAGGGTGGCGCCGGTTGTAAAAGCGGCTTTGCCAAGAGGTAATTTATTTTTCCAGGCAAAGTAAGCCGTAAGTGCAGGGAAAATGATAAAGCCAATGTTCCTGGCGTAGAAAAATTCTTCGTTGAGGTGTAATAGTGCCGGCAACTTTGCAATAACACCGGCCACCACCGAGGCCACGATCACAAACAATAATTCGCGGCCTGTGCCCCAACTCATTTCACCGGTTTCATACTGAAGCCTTTCATTCCAGAAATCGGCAAGCGCATTGCCTGTAAGCTCTGGATATAAAGTACTGAACTCCCGCCTGAACTGCGCCTTATTCCCCCGGTACAGCCGCTCGAGTTGTTTTAGATCATGTAGATTGTTAAGTATTGCTTCTCTCATAATTTGATGATTTGAATTTCATGTTATTCATGGAAGGATTTGGTCTATAATAATTTTAAAAGAACTTTTATTTTCAAAGTACATAGACAAAAAATAAAGTTTTAGTTCTATTCAATAAAAGCAATAGGGCATACTATCTTCTCCATCGTAATATTTTATTGTCTTTATAATCATGCTATTTCTGCGATTGAATTAACTTTTCCAAAGTTTTAAGATGATCATCAAATGCTTTCTTGCCCACTTTGGTCATAAAATATTTTGTATTGGGTTTTTTGCCGATGAAAGACTTTTTTACACCAATAAATTTTTCTTTCTCCAGCGCCTTGATATGATTGGCCAGGTTGCCATCGGTAATATCAAGATATTCCTTCAGTGAGTTGAAATCAAGCATGTCATTAACAGCCAGTACCGACATAATGCCAAGCCTGATTCTGCTTTCAAATGCTTTATGTAAACGATTAATTAAGATGTTCATCTTTCGTACCTGTAATGCATATAAATACCGTAAAGAATGTGAACCACACCAAAACCCAAAGCCCAGCATAATAACCCATACCCAACAAACCAGGCGCTGAACAAACCTAACACTATCTGGATCAACCCCAGGTTTTTTACTTCTTCATAGGTGAATTTCCCTGCACTGTACAATGCCAGTCCGTAAAATACTAATGTGAATGGAGCAACAAGACCAATCAATCCTTTCGAGAGCAGAATAAGCACCAGCAGCCCGCCCGCTATCAATGGCACCGCCATATTGGCCAGGAGCCGCCGCGAGGTAGCATTCCAAATTCTTTCATTTCTTTTGGCAGCTTTTTGATAGGAAAAGAAAAAAGCGGTACACGCAGCCAGTAAGAATATGATGACGGCTAATACAATAACCTTCTGCAGGTCCGACGATAAACTTCCCTGCTGTGTCGTGCTGTCAGCCATTTCAGCAGGGTTAAAATCAAAAACCCTGTAGGCAATATAAGCTCCCGCCAATGCATAAACGCCGGCCATAATGCCTGCCCAGCCGGAGAGAAGCAAAAATTTGGAAGAACGCTCCATCATGGAACGCATCTCGGTTATATCCCGGATATAATCCTGTTCTTCTTTCATTTAAAAGTACTTTGTAGTTCAAAGCTAATAAATAAAACCAGATATCCTATTTCATTTTTTATAAGCATAATGGTTTTGCTATTCTCTTGTTACTTCTTAGAATAATAGATTATCCCTTTTCCTTTTTCAGTTTCATGTCCAAAAAACCAATAAGAATAAAAGCTGCGAAATAGCCTATCGAATTCCATTCATGATTTTCTAAAAAAGGCCTGCCGCTTTTTTGTGCATAGTCGTACGAAAGTAGAGAAAGCGAATAAGGATACTTGTAAACATGTGCCCATTGATTGACCAGCGCAACAATGCCCGCTATCAGCAAGGCAAGGCCAATGCCCATAGGCGCAATAAAGTTTTTGAACCGCAGCGATAGCCAGTATTGGATGGCACTGATGCCGAGGATAGAAATGTACACTTTCAGGTTCAGGAACAAAAGCCCCGGCCAGTCAATACGATGATGCAGAAAAGTAAAGCTTGCCTTGAAAAGATTGGTACCCAATGCCGAAAGGATCATGAAGACATTAAAAAGCATGAAGCAGAAAAGGATCATGAAATGAATAGCCAGGAATTTCGAAAAGAAAATATTGGCCAACGATTGTGGTGAAGCAAAGACTTGTTTCCAGGTGTTGTTCCTGAATTCAATCTGTGTCAGCAGCGTAGAGGAAAGTACAATATATACAGGCACGATAAATATGCAGAAGATCTGCCAGCCAATTTTAAAGTACTTCCTCCACGGATCATCCGAAAAGCCTGCTCTTGAAGCATCATCGCCGGTAAGAAGGGCAATGACCAGTATTGTGGGAATAAAGGCTGCAGCAATGATGCTCAGCCAAAAAGCAGCAGTACGTTTTGTCTTCAGCAGTTCTGCCTGGGTAGAGATGATAAAGCTCATTGGTTATGATTGGATGTGATGTCAATAAAAATTTGTTCGAGGTCATTTTGTTGCGGTTGCAAAAGATACACGTCAATATTTCGCTCCACCAGTTTTCGGTTAATGGCCGCCGTTACCGATCTTTCTGTAATGGGTAGCACCAGGCAGCCATTCACGGCTTCGGCGCCGTAGGCTGCCAGCAGTTGCAGGGCGGCAGTATTGTCGCTGGTGTCAAGCTGAACGAAGTTTTGTTTGTTCTTCATGCTTTGCAACTCTCCCAGTGTTCCCTGGAACACCATTCTTCCCCGGTTGATGATGCCCACATGAGTGGCCATGCGTTCCACCTCCAACAATATATGGCTGGATACAATGATGGTAACACCATTTTCCCGGTTCAGTCGTTTTACCAGTTCTCTTATTTCAATAATACCGTTCGGGTCCAGGCCGTTGGTAGGCTCGTCCAGTATCAGGAGTTCGGGCTGGTGCAGCAGGGCAATAGCAATGGACAAACGCTGTTTCATGCCCAGCGAGAACTGCTTTGCTTTTTTTCCGCCAGTTCCTTCCAGTCCCACCAACTGCAGCACGGAAGCAATACTTTCTTTTGGAGCGCCATAGATCCTGCGGTAGATATCGAGATTTTCTTTTGCCGTGAGATGGCCATATAAAGATGGCTGTTCGATGAGCGAACCAATGTTTTGCAACGACTCGAGCCGGTGTTCGGCAAACTCCTTTCCAAACACCTGTACAGAGCCTTGTTGTTTTTTCAGCAGACCTAGTAACAGGCGAAGGGTAGTGGTTTTGCCGGCGCCATTCGGTCCTAAAAAGCCGTATATGCTACCTTTTTCCACCTGCAGGTTAATATTGTCCAGCGTCTTTTGCTGCTTGTTGAAATGGTACGTGAGCCCTGTTGTTTTAATAATAGCGGTATCAGTCATGGTTATTGACTTTTTACTTTTAATTTTTGTTGGAAACAATCTTTGGTTGAAGTGGGATTCCGGTGCAGTGACAGCACTTTGGAGCTACAACATAAGGAGGAATTCTTATTTAAGCCAGTGATTTCTTTAATAATGGTTTGAACGGCAATATTCTTATATGAATTGTCTTCTTATAAAGCTACGTCGTATGTTTTGCTTGCACGATAACTCTGAAAAACAGTTGATTGATGAGCGTTGCTAACCTTTGTTTCTGTCATTCTTATTGTCTTATGTTACTTTTTCTCTTGAAAGGTAACTATATACGTGTTAGACCAAAGGCAGTAAAAAAAATAAGGCAATCCCTGTCATTTTTTTGATTGCTCGGCCAGATATATCCGCCAAGCGTTTTCCCATTCTGTTAAGGCTGCCAAATAAAGATTTTTGCTTGTGGAAATACCTCCGGTATTGTTGGTTTCAACAGAGTTGATATACTTTGCAAATTTATCGTCGAGGTCTTTCCTCAATTTGTCAATGGTACCCTTGTTCATATTAATTGTTTTTGGTTTAGGATTTCCCTTTACTGATGCCTGCATAATATTGTGAAAGATATTAGACGCTTCCTTTGCTGATTTCTTTTTAGATGCTTTTGCCATACTTCAAATTTCGTAAATTTGTAAAATAAACAACCCTAACAATATTACTCCTAATGAGAGAGCTTTAGAGTTAGGTTCACAGCACATATATTGATGCTGTTATTGTTTCCGGTATAATGAAGGGCTTTTGCCCTTTTTTCATTCCAATAGCTCAGGTATCTCTTCGGGCGGGAAGAGATACAATTGAGGGTTGTTAAAAAGCGGATAAGCTTTATTTAATTGGGAATAAAACTTTCTCCATTCTGTATTTGCACTTGCTAACGCCATAACCCCAATCAAGTGTTCTGCCAAAGAAGGTATCCCGACTTCATCAGTTAACCACATGTGGTGCTTTACTTTCCTTGTACCGGTTTCCTCGTTTACCGGATTTACTTTATTTAACTCCTTCAATATATTCGGTGCAAGTCTTTTGTAAACGACATCATTGATAATATGTCCCATTGCAGGATAATACTTTGTTTTATTTTTTTCATATCTCCATCCTTTTAAATCTGACATTAATTCAAAAAAACGAATAGGGAATCTTTTAACCCATGCTGCATATTCTTTTCTAATAAACTTCTCAACGTACTTTTGGTACATATCCCTATCCTTGATCTTCTCATATCCTGTAATCTCGTAAATGGTTGCTATTATTCCAACATCAGAGAATGCTGCCACTATTATTTCGCACTCATCCGCTATTTGTTGCAGGTAGTCATTGTTTTTAAGTTCACCTTCTCTTCTTGCCTTTAAAATAACCCTACATATTTTCGTTAAGGTTGTAGCTTCATACCCCTTAGCTACAATTCCACCACGACCAGGGCGAGTAAAGCGAATTGGGTTTTCTAATACCATGGCTAACTCACTGTCAATTAATGGCTTAATTACCTTATTTTCCAATAACTTGGTTAATTTAGTACCATGGCCTTGTCCTAAGTTCAACGCATCTTGCATCCCACGCCCCGATAATACAGCAGTGCCATCCTCTAAAACATAACACTGTATTTTTCTGTCACCTAAGGTTAGTAGTTTATCAGGAGAGCCTAATATGGCTTTCTTAATATCCTTATCCGATTTTTGAATTTTTCGAGGCATACCTATTTTATATTAATTGTTGAATTGATCCCGTCCTTTATTTTTTCGTATTGGTCAGGAGTTGTTAGCTTAGTTTTAGTTATCTTATTTTTTAATAGTAGTGCCGTGTCCTTTGTGGTTTCTATTTCTTCGCCCAATTTTATTTCACTAAGATTCTTTAGTGGGTTTGAAAGTAAATGAATTGCGTAAAACCATTTTTGCAGATCGCAACGTGTATCATGAAACATAGTCTTAACAGTTACACTAAAACTCATATTACAAGTATTGCAATGGTATCTGTTTTCGTTTTTCATTAATGAAAAATTTTCGGTTTTACAATAAGGGCAAACAGGGCTATTATCCCAAAGTATTTTTTCCAAAAAAGCAATACAACTCTTTTCACTCTGAAATTTTCTATACATCTGCTTCAAAGTCATTGTCTTATATTATGGTAGTAAAATTATAGAATAAAATTTGGAAATTCAAATTTATTTTCTACCTTTATCTAAGACAGATATAAATGATGAAAACATTCAAATCAATATTAGACTTCCAGAAAGAATTTAGCAACGAAGAAAAATGCAGGGAGTATTTGGAGCAGCAGCGTTGGAACGGTACACCCGCTTGCCCTTTCTGTGGCTCTTTGAATGTTTGTCGTTTCAGCAATGGAAAGATTTTTAAATGCAGAGAAAAAGAATGCAGACAAAAGTTTTCGGTAACTGTTGGCACTATCTATCAAAACACAAAAATTCCTTTGACAAAATGGTTCTTAGCTACATATATCTTGGCTGTTCATAGCAAAGGCATTAGTAGTTTACAACTTGCTACATGGTTAGGTGTAACACAAAAAACTGCATGGCATTTAAACCATAGAATTAGAGTTATGCTCGGTAACAATGCTCCTGAATTATTAGACGGCATTTGCGAAGTAGATGAAACTTATGTTGGTGGTAAAGAATCAAATAAACATGCAAGCAAAAGGAAAACAAGAGGTGGTACTACTGGTAAGATTATGGTATTTGGTGCAGTTCAGCGCAAAGGCAAAGTGAAAACAAAGGTTATTCCTCAAGTTAATATTGATACCATTAATGACGCTATAAAAGAGTTTGTTGCACCTGACAGCACTATGGTAACAGATGAACACCACGCTTATAATAAGCTGCATGAGTTGTATGAACACAAGACAGTTAACCACAGCCAAAAACAATATGTACGTTACGAAGAAATTGCAGTTCACACAAACAATATTGAAGGCTATTGGAACATTTTAAAAAAGCAGATCAATGGCATTCATCATTCAGTAAGCGGAAAGCATTTATAACGTTATTGCGATGAATCTGCATTTAGATACAACAACAGGGAATCGTTGCAAGATGAACGCTTTGCTAACGCATTAGCAAACTGTAATGGTGAATTGAAGTATAAAACACTAATAGGTAAATAATGAGAAACGATTTGTTCTTAAAGCAGATGGGCAGCAAGGTAAAAGCTGCCCGCCTTGCAAATAAAATGAGCCTTCCACAACTTAGTAAAGCTACTGGCTTTGGTATTCCTGCTATTTGGTTTTTAGAACAAGGCAGGCGTAACGCTCATGTGCTTACTTTGAAAGCTATTGCAGATGTGCTTAAAATGGAGGTGAAAGATTTTATTTGAGTATCAATGATGAACCAAACTGTTTTTTTGCTTTGTACCCGCAATTTTTTCAGCCTTCCCTTTAGGAGTTTCTTTCTTAGAGAAAGAATGGAGAATAATAATTGTCATCAAGCCTCCAAATAAGAATCCCCAAGCGATCATTATGTAATCGTATGTTGTCATGGTTTCACTCCTTTTGGTTTATCAAGCTCTTTTAAAGTTAGATTATATTTTACATGCCCGCAAAATATAATAGTAAATATTGCTGTACCCCAAAATATACCTCTTATCTGACCAAATGTATGGTTTTCATCACCCCCAAGCAAAAAGGCCATATACATAAACACTATCAAAACTATTGCCAAGAACCCTAATCCTACCAATGACAGTAAATAGCTAATTGAGAACTTTTCCCTTGCTAATATTAAATCAATGGTCGCTGCTCCTATAATCGCCAAAAAGAAGAAATTTATTGCTCCATCATCTACTAATTTAATATAAGCTGCGTTAAGATAGACAATGGATACCTGTTTTAATGGCAATTTGCGCAAACCCCACAATATTAGAACGGGCATAACGCCGAATCCGGTGTTAAAAGCTCCCCAAATTATTGTATTCTTTATAGCTCTTTGCCTTCTGATTTTATTCCAAAGCAGTTCGGTCATTGGAATAAAAATGCAAATAATTATTAATAATCGCAACTATGTAAAAAATATCTCCTTTTTACCTCTCGTGGTCCAACACGTATATAGTTACCTCTTGAAAGAAAAAGTAACCAAAAAGTTCAAGAAAAATCCAAATGCTCCGCTGGATTTTTCGGACCAGCGCACAGTGAACAGTCATTAAAATACAATTATTCTTTTCGGTAGCTTGATGGTCTTGCTGTGCGCAGATGCCGGAGGTGCTTGTATTGCGCTTTAGTTTTCCTACAGTATATAGATGCGTTGGGTCATGCGCAATAAGGCACTGTAAATTTTCTTTACATCGAAGAGCAGCGTCTTCCTGATTTGAAGGCCTGTTGAAAATAAACTTGCTTATCACTTTCCTTGCCGTAAACCACCCTCAAATTGCCGTATTTCCACCCGCTGCAATTAAAACTTTATCACCAGTTTTGTAAAATCAACGATGACGGCACAATAAAATAGTGGAGCAGCCACCACCAAAAACGGGCGGGTCCGAAAAGCCAAACGAGTAGGAGTACTAAAATTATTTTTATGGCAGACAACAGTGTTTCTCTACACCGGGTTTTAAAAGCATCGCCGGAAAAAGTTTTCCGTGCCTTTACCGAAGCCAATGCCATGGCGGCGTGGTTGCCTCCCTACGGCTTTACCTGCACCGTTCATGAGATGAACGTGACCGTGGGCGGAAGTTTCCGGATGTCATTTCACAACTTCTCTACCGGCAATGGCCATTCTTTTGGTGGAGAATACTTGGAGGTCAAACCGTCGGAGTTTTTAAAGTATACAGATAAGTTTGACGATCCCAACCTGCCCGGTGAAATGACCACTTCTGTATGGCTCAGGAAAGTGATGGCCGGCACCGAAATTAAAATTGTGCAGGAAGGCATTCCCGCCATGATACCTGCAGAAATGTGTTACCTGGGCTGGCAGGAATCGCTGGAAAAACTGGCAAAGCTGGTAGAGCCTGAAATTCCGGATGCATAATCGTTTGAGAATTTGAAGTTTTGAGTTTGATGTTTGGAGTTGCTGCACAGGCTTGTGCATTGCTGAAACCGGGTTTGATAAAAATAATTTATAGGCAATTGTCCAATTAGTTGTTGGGCAATTGCTATTCCTTGGTTTGCCGACCTGCACCTGCTTGCTCAAGAACCCGAATGATCGTGCAATATTCTCCACCCGTTAGCTGTACGCACAAACACCAGGGAGAAAGTTCCGGTCCTTTCCTTCATTTTTTCG
>JBQCHB010000453.1:0-4037 GCA_051955075.1 Flavisolibacter sp. | reverse complement strand
TGAAGTGTTCTGTCCCAGGCATCCTGCATTAATACAAAGCCAATAGAAGTCCCTACATTAAATCTTCCAAGTTTTACTTTATCGCCAGCTTTTAATTTTGTTCCACGTCCAACGTTAGGAAAAACGTAAGTGATCGTTTCTATATCTTTTGCACTGGCTGGTGGATTGTCGGTAGGATAAGTGTAAAAAGCAAATGTATTGGCAAAGGTGGCGCCTTGTGAAACGAAAGTTATATATACGTCTGAAGGCTGTGTAATGGTAATATCGGCAATGGCCGGATTGTTAAGCAATTCGGGATGTGTGGTTCTGAGATCCGATTGTTCGGCAAGGGTATTTTTTATGGTTTCTTTTATGCCTGCAGATATAGTATCCATCGGCAGCAAATAATCAGGTTTTCCCGTGGTGTCCCAGGTTCCTAAACTTTCATAAGTAGTAGCTGTAAACTTTACAGGAACAGTAACAGGTGGCGCTTCCTTAGTGCAGGCTATAAGCGAAAAAGCAATGACGGATAGAAGGGTACAAGTCTTCATTTTCATAAGTTTTATAAATGTACAATAATAGTTGTTGGAAAGCATAAAATGTATGAAATCCCATTTCAAATTCTATTCCACATTTATAATCTTGTTTAAGCTCAAGCTTTTTAAACGGCTATAATTTTTATTTCCACAGTTTGTGTCACTATTGCCACTTTCTAAAATAGTTCAATTAAATGTTTTATATGTTGAAAATAATGGCAAGATCGGAAATGGTTTATAGGTTCATGCTAAATGACATCTACAAAACTCCTATAAACCTGCGATTAGGGATTTACACATTGGCAAGACAAAAAATACGTAACAGGATTTTTGTTAACCATAACATATTTAGAGCAGACGGCCAGACAGATAACGATTGTCTGTTCTGATTCTGGATCAGTTTACACTATTACTATTTGAACTGGCGGGTCTACTGGTAAATTCCACTTTTTACTAATCTCTATTCCAAAGTGTTTTAAACTATGGCTTAGATAATTTATATAATTGGTTGCCGAATACGCCAGAATTCTTTTTCATGAAAGAAGTTTTGGAATCCAAATACGACCTGCTATAATTGGCTTTCCACAAATCATATCTTTTGAATTGTGTTTGAAGTCTTTTTTCAAAATCGGACCAATCTCTTTTTTCTTTCGGGCTCCAAAGCACTTCACTCAAAGCACTCATACGTGGAAAGATCATGTACTCAACCTTGCTTGGATATTTAATGTATTCGCTCCATACATTGGCTTGGGCACCTACTATGTATTTTGCCTGATCTGCATCCAGTTCTTTTGGCACCGGCTCGTAGCTGTACACTTTTTCAAGAGGTGTGTAGCCACCGATGGTTACCGAATCTTCATTTTTTGTTTGCGAGTGGTCGAAATAAACATATCCACCCGGTGTCATAATAACGTTGTGATTTTGTTTGGCTGCATCAATGCCGCCCTGTTCGCCGCGCCAGCTCATTACCCATGCATTTGGGGCAAGGCCACCTTCCAAAATTTCATCCCAGCCAATCAACGTTCTGTCTTTACTGTTCAAATATTTTTCCATGCGTTGGATAAAATAACTCTGCAACTCATGTTCGTCTTTTAATCCTAATTCTTTCATTCTCGCCTGGCATTGCGGACATCTTTTCCAATTATTTTTCGGACATTCATCTCCGCCAACATGGATATATTTTGAAGGGAAAAGTTGCAATACTTCATCCATCACATTCTGCAAAAACATAAATGTTGAATCCTTGCCGGCACAATACACGTCATCAAACACACCCCATGTTTCCTGTACTTTTTTACCATGACTTTGCTGACTTGCAAGTGATGGATTTTTTGGAATGACTGTTTCTTCATTCGGAAAACAACTTAACCATGGATAGGCAGCAATGGCAGCGGAAGAGTGTCCCGGCATCTCAATTTCAGGAACAACAGTAATATGCCTGTCGGTTGCATACTTTACAATGTCTTTCACTTCGTTCTGAGTATAAAAACCCCCGTAGTGTTCATTATCATTGCCAGTACCGGGATAACGGCCAATAATGGTTCCGTTTCTCCATGCGCCAATTTTAGTAAGCTTTGGATATTTTTTGATTTCGATACGCCAGCCCTGGTCGTCGGTTAAATGCCAATGGAAATAATTCATTTTATGCAAAGCCAGGTAGTCAATATATTTTTTTACAAATGAAACGGGAAAGAAGTGGCGGCTTACATCTAGGTGCATACCACGGTAAGCAAAGCGGGGATAATCTTGTATAGTTACAAAAGGAATATCCAGTTTATAGCTTGAAGTTTTCAGTTGCGAACTATCAACAGGCAGCAGCTGGATCAGTGTTTGCATGCCATAAAACGTTCCTTCATAGGTATCACCATCAATAGTTACACCATTCTCGGTTACGATTAATGAATACGCGTCTTTATCAGGTGCTTTAATAAATTTTTTTGTATTAAGCCTGATGTAGTTTTTGTTTTTTTGCTTACCTATATTCAATTTGAAGCCATAAACCTGTTTCAGGTAATCGTTGAACAAAGCAGCCGTTTTACGATCTTGTGCGTCGTGTGCGGCAATAACGGTTTTTTTCGTGATCACGAATTTACCCGGTTGTGTTTGTAAAGAAACCGGCTGTGGAATGATGGATACCTGCTGCGAGTAGCTAATGGTTGTGAGCAAAGAACAAAAAAGAAAAATTATAATTCGCATACAATGGTTTTAGAATAGTGTGTAAAAATGGTTGGGTGTAATGATGTTATTTTATCACAGGCAAAATAATGCTGGATGGATGTTTGGCATCATGATAAATTTTGATGTCGGCTTTCTGAAAATCTTTGTCATTGGCTTCGTAGATGTTTTCAAATTTTTGCGGATTACGATCTACTAAAGGAAACCAACTGCTTTGAATTTGCACCATAATGCGATGCCCTTTTTTAAAAGTATGTGCTACATCAGGCAAATAAAATTTTACTTCTTCCACCTTATTTGGTGTGAAAGGCTCAGGCTTTTCAAATGAGTTCCTGAATTTGCCACGCATCACTTCTCCACGTACCAGCATTTGATAACCTTGCATTGGATAATCAGCACCTGCAGGCGAAGCCGTTTTATAAGTAAATGTGTCAGGAAAAACATCAATTAGCTTTACGACGAAATCTGCATCCGTAGTAGAAACAGCTGCGAACAAATCTGCATGCAACGGGCCGGCTAATGTTATATCTTCATTCAAAACTTCGGTTTGAAACACAAGCACATCCGGTCTTCTGGCAGCAAAGCGCTGGTCGTCCGTCATATATTCTCTTGTGCGGCGCAAATGCACATCTTCTGTATAGGGAACGGGTTTATTGGGATCGCTGGTGTATTGTGTAAAAGAATTGGATGCAGATGATTTTTTCCAGTTTAATGCACCATTGTCCTGCAGGTATAAATTTTTTGTTTCTGCATCGGCAGGCGGCCATTGTTCTAATTGACGCCATTGATTTTCGCCACTAAAAAATACGGTTGCTTCTGCCAGTTTGTTGATATCGCCTTTGTTTTTCAAATAGTAATTGAAAAAAGGAATTTCAAGATTGTTTTCATACCATTCGGATGTTTTGCTGCCAAAGCGAACATTGCCTATATAGCTTCCGTCGCCACGTCCACCCCATTGTCCATGAAACCAGGGACCCATTACCAATCTGTTATTGTTCTTTGCTTTTTGCTCAATGGCTTTGTACAAGTTCCATGCACCGAAACAATCCTCTGCATCAAACAAACCGCCTACTACCAAAGTGTTGGTTGTGGCTGGAATATTTTGCACAAAATTTCTTGTGTTGCGGGCCTTCCACCAATCATCCAGATTTGGATGTGCATACAGGTCTTTCCAAAATTGAACACTGTCGCCAACAAGTGTTGCAAAGTTTTTTAAAGAACCTGTTTGTAAATAAAAATTATAGTTGTCTGCGCCGGGAATACCATAGCCTGATGAGCCCTGCATTGTTGGCTTAAGTCTTGGCTTGCCAAAACCGGAATAAAATGAAAATGCATCCATTAACATAA
>JBQCHB010000452.1:0-2837 GCA_051955075.1 Flavisolibacter sp. | reverse complement strand
TTTGGTTTTTGATGCCTGGTGGCGGCTTATCAGGAACTTTTCAATTAGAAACACAAATGATATTCGCAAAACCGGCTTTGAAGAAGATGTGCCGGATGTAATTACTGCTATCATTTCTTTTCAACGAAAGCTTCCTGCCGGTTTGCTGAAGTTTGGGCCCTTTTCGAAAGCCATGATGAGTTTCTGCTACTTAAGCTGTAAGCATAAGATTCAGAAATAACGCTGGCAGTCTACGGCGATGTAGTTTCAACTATGTGCCTGTGTTTCTATTGTGGCTCAGGTCTTCTTTACCACATAGGCAGATAGAAAACATAGAATTCACATAGAAGCGTAAAAACTTAAAACTTTTTGAAAAGCTTTCCCATCCACAACGCCCCATACTGCTTGGTATAAAAAATAGCTGCAAAAACATACCAGCGCCAATCGGGATAAAATTTCTTCATGAACTGCGCATGGTTTTTTATGCTGGTGGTACGAATGCGTATCCATTTATCTTTCGATACGCTGCCACGGTGTACATGCATTACTTTGGCTTGTGGCAGAAAGTGAATTTCATAGCCCAGTTGCTTAAAATCCCAGCACCAAAGCACATCTTCGCAATACATAAAAAAGTCGTCGGAAAGCTGGCCACCTTTTAATTGGTTGATAATGCTCCGCGGGAAAAGCATAAAGGCGCCCCACACCCAATCGCACCGGGCAAAGCTTTGATGATCGAAATAGTGATGCAACATTACCCGCTCCCGCTTTTTCTTTGGCCATAATTTATAAAGCGGAAAAATTTCAAGTAGCTCCCAGCCAATGGTTCTGAAGCGGCGGCAATTGTATTGAATGCGGCCATCGGGATAAACGAGTTGCGCTGTGGTCATACCCACTTCCGGATGTTGCTGCATGTAATCGTAACAAATTTTAGGCGCATTATTGATCAATTCCGTATCGCTGTTTAGCAATAAAAGATAATCGCCTTTTGCTTTTGAAATGCCCAGGTTATTACCGCCTGTAAAGCCACTGTTTACTTGACTAATGATTAAATTAATGGCAGGAAATTTTTCAAGAAATAGTTTTGGATCGCATTCTGTGGATGCGTTGTCCACCAGTACAACCTCATAACTTATCTCATGCAACTTCTCTTTCAGCGATTGAATGCAATTGCAGGTTAACTGAAAAGTGTTGTAGTTAATAATTATGATAGAAAGTTGCATAAATTAATGTCGGTTAAACATAAACCGCCTCGATTATTTTACGAATTTAATCCCGATAGCTATCGGGATGAATTACACGAACTATTTCGAAAGACATTTCAATTTGTTTAATTCGCTTTAATTCGTGTAATGCAATAACATCAATATACTTTATAAAAAAAAGACTTGTTGGCAATTATTTTAGGAACATACTTTAAAAGGACGGCCATGTTTTGAATGTAGCCCCATACATTGTTCCAACTGTATCTTGCCTTTGCGCCTTTACTTATTTTTTCTATCAGCAAACAAAAGGCAAAAAGTGGAATTTCTGCTATAAAAAAAACACAAATGATGATGAACCAGGCCAGTCCAAATTGCTTGCGTATTTGCAGCATTTTAGAAACCATGATCTGCCTGCCTTTTTTATTCCAAAGATTTTTGCTGTTCTCGTTTTCCTCCGTGCCGTAATAATCGCTGCTGGTGCCACCGCCCAGGTGAATTACCTGGGGCTCGTCAAATAAGTAAAGTTTACCTTGCCTCCGCAACCGTGCACACCATTCAATTTCTTCGGCATACATAAAAAAGTCTTCATCTAAAAGCCCGGATTTATTTAATAAGTCTTTACGTACTAAAATGAAGGCGCCAACAATCCAGTCCACTTCAATCTTTTGCGATACGGTTTGCACACTCGGCACACGGGTTTTTAATTTATAGCCCCAATAGCGTACAAAGCGACCGAGATAGGGCAGGGGAAGCAAAATGTTTAAACCACCTTTTACAAAATGAGCACCGGATATTTGATGGCTCATGTCTGGGTTCAATAATTGCACACCGCAACCAACGGCATCCGTCTGCTCAAAAAGATCTATGGTTTTGTCTAATGCTTTATCCAAAACAATGGTGTCGGCATTGAGCAGAAGAATATACTTGCCTTTGGCGACCCTGATGCCTGCATTATTGGCTCTTGCAAAACCTGCATTATAACCGGTTTGCAGCCATGCTACTTCCGGGAAAGCTGTAAGAATCCGTTCTTTACTGTCGTCTCCGGAATCATTATCCACTACAATAACTTCAAAGCTGTGCTCTGAAGTTTGTTTATGGATACTTTCAACACAATTCAATACATGCTGCGCTGATTTATAGTTAATGATGATGATAGAAAGATCCATTCCGATAGATTAGTTGACTGAGTGGTTTTGTTTCAAGTACATCGCGAACTTTTTTACAATATTGCTCCAGCTATAATCTGTATAAAATTTTTCAGGCGTGTCAAAATTATGTTTAAGTGACTGTACAATGTTATCTGCAAAAGAATCAAAATCATTGTTATCGCTTACAAATATTTTGTCATCGAGGTAAGAAGGTAATTCTTTAGCTGCTGCCTTAAAGCAAATCATGTTCAAATTATAATTCAGCGCATCAAACAATTTTGTCTGCACGCCATGAACATTTTGAACAGGATTTATAAACACATCGGCACCGGCAAAATACGGGGCAACGTTTTCGACAAATCCTGCCTGAATGATGTTGTCATTTTTTAACTCCTTCAAATAAGCAAAAGCAGGAAATTTATTGCGGCCGCAAATCAAAATTTTAAATGCTGATAGCTTTTGACGCAATAAAGGTTCTATCTGAAAATAAATTTTTTTTACAGCATCT
>JBQCHB010000451.1:0-8638 GCA_051955075.1 Flavisolibacter sp. | reverse complement strand
GGGCGAGAATCAAGGAAGCACTGGCAAAATTGAAATAAATTTTTAGGGCTAATAGCTGCGAGACTGAAGCAAATACAATGGTTGTAAGTCTCGTAGCTCATAGCTCATGACTCGCAACTTTCCTGCTGATCATTTCATGCAAAGCCATTACCTGCGGTATCACCAATTCCTGTTCGTCATTGTTGATGATGAAATCGCAGAGGCGCAATTTAATTGCTTCATCCATTTGACGGTTCATTCGGGCAAGCACTTGTTCTCTTGATATACCATCTCTGTCCATCACTCTTTTAATGCGGATATGCATCGGCGCTTTTATGCCAACCACATAATCTAATCCGGCAGCCGAACCAGTTTCAAAAAGCAAAGCTGCTTCTTTAATAACGTAAGGCGCTGTTTGTGTTTGCATCCATTCCGCCGCATCCCGAAGGGTAGGCGGATGAACCAAACTATTCAACAACTCTAATTTTTTCGGATCGTTAAAAACGGCTTCTGCTAATTTGGAACGGTTTAATTGATCATTGGTATACACATCTTCACCAAAATGTTTTTTTATGCTGGCCATTAAATCTTTATCGGTGTGATACAAACGTTTGCTTGCTTCATCGGCATAATATACCGGCACATTCAGTAATTCAAAAACTTTTGCTACGGTTGATTTACCTGATCCAATACCACCTGTTAACCCGATTTTTAATCTCATGATCTGATGATTAAGCCGAAAATTATAACTCTTTGGCAAGAATCAATTATAAAGTTGTTTCGTATTGTGGAATAGCTGGTTAGTGAAAATGAATACGCGGCTACAATAACTACATATGGAGAGACCCATGCAATGAAAGCATTATTTGAAGTGAAACCTTATTACCAATTATACACTTTAGAGAAACTTTTGCTTACATTGGCAGCCGCAAGATTGATTAATAAATACATTTGTTTGGTTTAAAAACAACAGAATGCCTGCTTATCATCTTTTTATTGTTTATCTTATTTCAGTATTACTTGTATTTCTACCATCGTTTGGCGCTGCAAAAATGTTTCAAAAAGCCGGTGTGGCGCAATGGAAAGCATTTGTTCCTTTTTACAATACCTGGGTAATGCAGGATTTGGCCAAACGCCCCAAGCATTGGGTGTTCTGGCAATTTATTCCTGTCGTAGGTTGGTTTATCACTCCGGGAATTTTTATTGAATTTGTAAAACTGTTTGGCCGCTTTAGCTTTTGGGAACATACACTGGCAGCCTTGTTTGCCACTTTTTATTTTCCTTATTTGGGTTATAACGATAAAGTTCATTACATAGGCCCCGAAGGTGCTAAACGTTATAAAAAGGCAGGATGGAGAGAGTGGGTTGATGCAGCCATCTTTGCTATTGTAGCGGCTACGCTTATTCGCACTTTTGTTTTTGAAGCATATACTATTCCATCGGGCTCTATGGAAAAGACTTTGCTGATCAATGACTTTTTGTTTGTAAGTAAATTCAGTTACGGTCCCCGCATCCCCAATACACCACTTTCTATTCCTTTTGTACACAATTATATTCCGGGCACAAATAAAAAATCGTACAGCGAGTTAATAGAACTTCCTTATATCCGCTGGTGGTCTTCGCCAGTAAAAAGGGGAGATGTAGTGGTATTTAATTTTCCTGCAGGCGATACGGTGATCAACCTTCCCGACTTTCAATCGGCCCGTCCTTACTATGATGTGATTAGAAGCGCTGATTTTAATGGCGATCCTGCTACGGGAAGAAAATTTATTTTATCGAACCAGGATCAATATCCCATTGCTGTTCATCCGCCCGATAAAACAGATAACTACATTAAACGTTGTACCGGTGTTTCAGGCGATACGCTTGAAGTAAGGAACAATATAGTGTTTATTAATGGCCAGCAAGAACCTAATCCACCCAAGTCGCTGATCAATTATACCGTTATTACGAATGGGGTAACGCTGGATGCAGATGTAATGAAAGAGCAATACAATGTGGATATTGATAAAGGCGAGTTTATGCAAGGCAGCCAACCGAATGCTTACTCCATTACTATGACGGAAGATGCCAAAAACAAAATGCAAAAAAGTGGTATTGCACGACAAATTGTTCCCACGCCAAATTATATGGCAGGTGGTGGCCCCGTGTTTCCTTACGACAATAAACATAACTGGAGCCGCGATAATTTTGGGCCAATATGGATTCCGAAAAAAGGCACTACGCTGCAACTGACTGCTGATAATTATAGCTTGTATGAAAGAGCCATTCGCGTATACGAACACAATGACTTTGAAATGCGTGAAGGCAAGTTTTTCTTAAATGGTAAAGAAGCGAATGCCTACACCTTTAAAATGGATTATTACTGGATGATGGGTGACAACCGCCAGGGTTCACAAGATTCCCGCTACTGGGGTTTTGTGCCCGAAGACAGGGTAGTAGGTAAAGCCTGGCTGATATGGTTCAGTTGGGAAAATGGCCCACGCTGGAGTAGGTTGTTTAAAATAGTAAAATAGATATTATCTTTAAATGCCTTTCAAACAAACTGAAAGGCATTTTTGTCTCTAATAATCACCTTCTATGAAAGAAAAAAAATTTAAATTTAATTATACTGTTTACGATAGCATTGACGAATTACCTGAAGAACAAAAATGGTTGCTGAACGAAGCAAGAGAAGTAACAGCGCAGGCCTATGCGCCTTATTCTAACTTCCAGGTAGGCGCTGTTGCTAAAATGGCTAATGGAGAAATTATTGCAGGCAGCAACCAGGAAAATGCTTCTTTTCCGGTGGGCCTCTGTGCAGAAAGAGTGTTGCTGGCTTCTATTTCATCGGTGTTTCCAAAAATTCCGATTGAAACAATTGCCATTAGTTATAAAAGCGAGCATCAAAAAAGCGACCATCCTATTTCGCCATGCGGTATTTGCCGCCAATCCTTACAGGAATTTGAAAGCCGTGTGAATCACCCGGTGCAATTAGTTTTAGGAGGCATGACGGGGCCTGTGTATGTTATTGACAGCGCCAGCCGTTTATTGCCGTTGGCTTTTACAAGTGAAGAGTTGAGATAATGCCCCCTGTCCCCCTAAAGGGGTCCCGATAGCTATCGGGATAGGTTGTAGAAACTTTTCTTATAGCAGTTTTATTTTAGATTGGAGATATATTTCAATTTGCTGAATAACTTTTTCTAAATGCAATCTTATTTCATTGTTGGTAAATCTGAGGAATGATAATCCTTGTTCTTCTAATTGCGTTTGCCTTTGTTCATCACTCTTCTTCACTTCTTCCATTTGATGAATGGAACCATCAACCTCAATTACAAGACAGAGTGCATGACAATAAAAATCTAAAATGTAATTGCTAAAAGGATGTTGTCTTCTGAATTTAAAACCACAAGGTTTTGTTCTTAAATAATTCCAAAGTAGTTCTTCAGCAAATTGAAATATATCTCCAATCTAAAATAAAACTGCTATAAGAAAAGTTTCTACAACCTATCCCGATAGCTATCGGGACCCCTTCAGGGGGACAGGGGGAGCAGTTGCACTCCTGAATGAAACTTTGCTTCGTGTTCCAGGAGCCACTTTTTACGCCAAAGGCCGCCTGCATAACCGGTTAATGATTGATTGCTGCCAATTACACGATGGCAGGGAACGATAATGGAAAGATTATTTTTACCGTTGGTAGAAGCTACAGCCCTTATGGCTTTCAGGTCGCCATATTGTTTAGCCAGTTGATTATAGCTGATGGTTTTACCATAAGGAATTTGGTACAATAAATCCCAAACCTTCAATTGAAACGCTGTGCCATCCTGGCCAAGTGGCAAGTCAAACTGCTTTCTGCTTCCTTCAAAATATTCTTCTAATTGTCTTGTGCATGCTGTTAGCAGTTCGTGTTCCTCAGTTTGCGCCGAAACTTCTTCTGTAAATAAAATTGCTTTTACATGTTCGTCAGAACATTGAATTTTTAGAAAGCCAAGCGGCGAGGAGAAAAAGGTTGTGTACAATTGCATTACCCGATTTTTAAACCGTTCGAAACTTTTTGTTGTGGCTGCAATAAAATTACATTCTTGTTTTCATCGTAAATACCCAATACCAGGCATTCGCTTACAAAATTGGCAATTTGTTTGGGTGGAAAATTAATGACCGCAATCACTTGTTGCCCTATCAAATTTTCAATTGCATAAAATGCAGTAATCTGTGCTGATGATTGTTTGATGCCTGATTCGCCAAAATCAATCGTTAACTGATACGCAGGCTTTTTTGCCTTTGGAAATTCAGCAGCATGGGTAATTGTTCCCACTCGGATGTCTATTTTTTCAAAATCGTTCCAGGAGATCATGTTAATTTGGAAATTAGCTAATCTGAAAATTTGAAAATGAAATTTCTAGGTGCCTAATTTATTAATTGCTAAGTTTCAAATTTCTAGATTGCGCATTGTTTTAATCTAACAATTTTGCGAGTTGCATCAACTCATTTTTTTTGTAAGCATTCTTTTCGTTGTCAAAGCATTTCGAAGCTTCTTCAAGCAAATACTGTATCACCCTTTTATTGGACAAAGGTTTAAAATAAGCATCTACCGGCGGAACAGAAATACGCTTGAAATAATTTTCAACATCCTTTTGCGTGAATGCCATGCCACTGGTGGGATCAATGAAAAACTCGATCTTGCTTAAATAATCACTCGCCTCGTTGCTATAACCCGGTTTAAAATAGGCCAGTACAAATTGTTTGGGAACGCCAATGGCTTTTACGGGTAAATCAAGCAGTTCGCAAAGAATGAGGTATAGAATGCCATTGCTTAGCTGGTTGCCTCTTTTCGATTCCAGCAATTTGTGAATCAAAAATTCATTGATGTCGGTGTAAGCAATTTCAGTGCCTTTCAAGCTGTAATAGCTGTACAAAATGCCCGTCACAATACGTATTTGCTCAAGAGGCGTGAGGTAATTGTTTAACTCGAGCCAAATGTTGCGGCGGATTTTTTCCACCTCCAGCAAAACAGCACTGGTGGTAAGATCGGGATATTGAAATTTTGACACGAGCAATGAACCAACCAACAGATCGTGATGACCTGCAAGGCTCCATTGCCTGAAGTCTTCTGTGAGATCGGTGTAATGAAGACGATGAATAATTAGCTCTATGCGTTCCTGTATTTGTTCATCCGGCGTGGTTTCCCAAAGATGTTCAAGGTTCGGTATGATGGTTCTTCCAAAATCAAGGATCTTGTTCGACACAGCGCCAAACACTTCTTCATCCGGGTCGTCAATCAGGGTAAGTAATGCTGATATTTCTTTTGTTTGTTCCATTCTGCACAATATCTAAATGATCATTTTTATTTTTTCGTTCCCTTTTTCGGAGCAGCCTTTTTTGCACTTGCCTTCTTTGGTGCTGCTTTTTTTGCCGCGGTCTTTTTTGCAAATGCGCCTGGCACCTGGGCTTCAATCATTTTTTTTACCTCCTCCAAAGGAATGCTGGTTAATTCTTCAGCAGTTAATTTATCACCGTTGGCTGCACGTCCCAGTTTCAACATCTTTTTGCCAAAACGTATAAATGGACCCCAGCGGCCGTTTTCTATCGAAATTTTTTCTGCAGGCCATTGCTGTATGTACCGGTTGGCTTCTTTGGCTACTTTCTTTTCAATCAACTCGTTGATATCATGTTGCGTCAAAGCATCAAAGTTGTAAGCTTTGGGAACGTTGATGTATAAATCATTCCACTTAATAAAAGGGCCAAATCTTCCTTTGCCTTTGGTTACAGGTTGTCCTTCATAATGACCAATAGGAGCATCTGCCTGCTGCTTCTGGCTAATTAATTCAATCGCCTGTTCCATATCTACTTCCAAAGGATCAACACCTTTGGGCAGCGAAATGAACTGTTCACCAAATTTTACATAGGGGCCAAACCGTCCAGTATTAACGGAAACTTCCTGTCCTTCGTGTTCGCCTAATGTTAGCGGCAACTTAAATAAATCAAGCGCTTCATCTAAAGTAATGGTTTCAATGCTCTGGTTTTGTTTCAACCTTGCAAAACGTGGTTTCTCTTCGTCTTCGGTAGCACCAATTTGCACCATGGGGCCGTAGCGTCCCATGCGGGCAACAACTGGTTTGCCACTTTGCGGGTCGGTACCCAATTCATTTTCACCGCGTACACGTTCGGCTGTTTCAATGGTTTTATCTACATCTTCTTTAAAAGGATTGTAGAAATCGTCGATCATCTTATTCCAGCGAATTTTTCCCTGCGCCACTTCATCAAATTCTTCTTCAATCCTTGCCGTGAAGCTATAATCCATGATGTCATCAAAATGCTGTTTCAGAAAATCCGTCACTACCAAACCAAGGTCGGTTGGAAAGAGTTTGGCTTTTTCCGCACCGGTATTTTCTGTTTCTGTTTTTTTCGAGATCTTATCAAGGCTTAGTGTAAAAACACTATAATGTCTTTGTACACCTTCCTTATCTCGCTTTTCCACATAACCTCTTTTTAAAATGGTAGAGATCGTAGGTGCGTAAGTTGATGGACGGCCAATACCCAGTTCTTCTAATTTTTTTACCAATGAGGCTTCTGTATAGCGTGGTAGGGGACGGGTAAAGCGTTCAATGGCTTTCATTTCTTTAAAATCCAGTTGCTGGCCTGTCTTTAATGGCGGCAGCATGCCTTCCTGTGTTGAACCATCACCATCTATCTCTTCATCATCTACATCTTCACGATAAACTTTGATAAAGCCATCAAACTTCAATACTTCGCCTTGTGCGGTTAGTTCTGCATTGTTGGTAGAAACATTGATTTTGGCCACTGTTTTTTCCAATTCAGCGTCGGCCATTTGCGAAGCCATGGTTCTTTTCCAGATCAATTCATATAATCTTCGCAGATCAGGATCGCTGACCGTTGTGTTAGCCATATAAGTTGGCCTGATGGCTTCGTGGGCTTCCTGGGCTGACTCATTCTTATTTTTATAACGGCGTGCCTGGTGGTATTTTTGTCCGTAGCTGCTAACAATATTATTGCGAATATCATCCATAGCCGTTTCGCTCAGGCTAACGCTGTCGGTACGCATATAAGTAATATGTCCGTTCTCGTAAAGCTTTTGCGCCAGCAACATGGTGCGGCTAACACCATAACCCAGTTTACGGCTGGCTTCCTGTTGTAAGGTAGAAGTGGTGAAAGGCGCAGACGGCGTACGTTTGGTGGGCTTAACCTGTATATCTTTAACCGTATAATTAGCGCCGATACATTCTTTTAAAAATTGTTCGGCAGCATCGGCTTTTGAAAATTTGGTTCCTTCGGCTTTAAAAGAAATTTGCTTTCCGGCATTATCAATAGAAGAAAAAATAGCCTCAACTTTAAAGCTGCTTTGCGCCGTAAAAGCATTGATCTCTCTTTCTCTTTCAGCAATTAACCGTACAGCTACGCTTTGAACACGGCCGGCACTTAAATTATTTTTCATGCTGATCTTGCGCCACAGCACTGGGCTTAATTCAAATCCAACTATACGATCCAGAACCCTGCGTGCCTGTTGTGCATTTACCAAGTTCATGTTCACTGTTCTTGGTTGCTTTACGGCTTTTTGAATAGCAGGTTTGGTGATCTCGTGAAAAACAATGCGCTTGGTTGTCTCAGGATTTAATCCTAACACTTCGCATAAATGCCAGCTAATGGCTTCTCCTTCGCGGTCTTCATCCGTTGCCAGCCATACTTCGCTGCTTTTTTTTGCCAGTTGTTTTAAATCACTCACCACTTTTCTTTTCTCTTCGGGAACAATATAACGAGGCCTGAAATTATTTTTTACATCGATGCCCATATCGTCTTTTTCAAGATCACGAATATGGCCATAGCAACTTTTTACTTCAAAGTCGCTACCCAAAATCTTTTCTATAGTTTTAGCTTTTGCTGGAGACTCAACGATCAACAAATTCTTCGGCATAAATTCTTTTCTTTCAATTTTTTGCCCGAAAATCCGGGTTTGCGAACATGCAATTATAAGACAAGAAGATTAATTAACCTAAGCTCGTGGTTTTGCAGTTGATGGTTTGCAATTAATTAAAAAAATGCAAACTCCTGTTTTCATTGCTGGTTGCAAACTTAAAGTTGCAAGCTCTTATTTCAATTGCTGTGCTATAATTTTTGCAATTTTTTCAGCCCATGTTTTGTACTCTTTTTCTGAAGGATGTAAACCATCCTGGGCAATGAGATCCGGTGTGTTTATAGCTTTTCTGAAGCCAGTTGTAACGTCAATGCACTGCACTTTATACTGAATAGAAACGGCATGGATAATATTGTTGAACACATCAATTTCCTTAGCAATTTTTTCGCAGTTTTTTGTGTTAGCAAAAGGCGTGACACTATAGTCGGGAATGGAAAGAACAATTACATGAGCCGGTTTGTCATTGGCGAACGCTATGGCCTTTTTTAATAATTCTTCAAACTCCATTTTAAAAACCATTACATCCCGTCCACGATATTGGTTGTTAACACCGATCAGCAAACTCACAAAGTCATACTTCGATAAAAAATTGTGCTCTTTTATTCCTTCTTCCAGTTCGTCGGTTGTCCAACCGGTTTTAGCAATAATTTCAGGAGCTGAGAAATTATAGTTCTGCCTGCGCAAAATTTGCACAGATTGATAAGGAAAACTTTTTTGTAACAAAACCGATTCTCCAATAGTGTAAGAATC